>NZ_JBFUPN010000029.1:0-86087 GCF_041355315.1 Mucilaginibacter sp. RCC_168 | reverse complement strand
TTTAGTTTTCACTTTTGTTAACTTTAAGTTACTGTGAAACTTCTATCCGAAGCTTGTTTTTCAAACATACTAACTCTTTAAGTAAGTTCTCCACCATACAAGTGTGATTTGCATGAGGAGATTGCTTCGTGCCTCGCAATGACGCATTTTTTTATTAAGGTTAATGAAAAAAATCTCTAAAGATTATTTTCTTATTTTGCATTATTATGGTAGCACAAAGAGGTGGATGTGTTTACATTATGACCAATAAGATCAATTCGGTTTTATACACAGGCGTTACTTCGGATTTGGTAAGTCGGATTTGGGAGCATAAAAATAAAGTGTACCCAGAAAGTTTCACTGCTAAATACAACTGTGAAAAATTGGTTTATTACTTTTTCTATCATCATATAGAAGAGGCTATTGCAGCAGAAAAAGTAATCAAAGGGAGTAGCCGTAAAAGCAAAATTGCTTTAATTGAGAGCATTAATAAACCGTGGGCGGATTTGTACGATTCTTTAATAGACTAAATTTCTACTTCGTTATATCGATCAAAAAAGCATACAAATTAACCTCCGTGGCTAAACCCAGTTTTTTGCGTACCCGGTACCGGCTGATCTCAACGCCTTTGAGTGAGATATTCATGAGCTGCGCTATTTCTTTAGAAGTAAGGTTAAGCCGCAGATAAGCGCACAATTTCAGATCGGTAGGACTGAGGCCCGGGAAACGGGTTTTCATGATAGAAAGGAAATTGTTGTGCACCTGGTCAAAGTAAATGGCGAAATGGTTCCAGTCGTCGTCCTTTTTTTCGGTATCGGTTACCAGTTTAAATACATTCCGGAATTCATGGGTCAGATCGGGCATGTTCACTTTTTTGATGGCTGCTACCAACTCCTCGCGGATGTTGAGGAGGATCCGGCCGCGCTCCACCAGGTGCATGGTGATGGTAGCAAGTTCCTTGTTCTTATAGTTCAGTTCCGATTCCAGGTTGTTGTTTTTCAGGGCCATGATCTCTTTTTCGTTCCGGTCAAGCTCCAGGCTGTGCAGATAACTCAGGCGGCGCTGTTCTTCCTCATGTTTCTGCTGGTGCAGATCAAAGCGTTTTTGCTGTTCTTTCATCGCTAAGTAAATGGCGCAAATCACCAGCAAAAGATAGAAAAGGTAAGCCCATATAGTTTGATACCAGGCGGGATCTACCACAAAGGTATAACTCACGGGTGCTGAAGCATTCCCCAGGTTATTGCGTACCCTTACCGAAAAAGTGTATCGCCCATAAGGTAAATTAGTATAATCCTTTTCTGTCTTTACGGACCATTTCGACCATTCATTATCAAAGCCTTCCAGCTTGTAGGAAAACTCTTCGTTACTTTTTTGCGCAAACAGGGTTGAAGAGTATTCAAAATGAAAAGAGTTCCAATGGTTGGATAAGGTAACAATCTGCTTTTTACCCTGAACACCGGCCACATCATTATCCTTCATAAAATAACCGCCAAAAATCAGGCTGTCCTTTTCGGCAATAGCTTTTACCGTAGTCAGGAGTACGTTCAGTTTAGTTTCCGATTGTACGTATTGCCTGTAATTTAAATGAAACACACCATTGTTGGAGCCTATGAAGATGTTTTCCTTATTATAGGGATAAATGTAACCGGCGCCCTTTACGGTTTGCCCGGCAAGCTCCGGGAAATAGATCACAGTATAAGGTTTACCTCCCGATGGTTTGCTAAAATCTACGACCCCAACCCGCTGATCACTGATGAACCAGATATTGCCCGTGGAATCGGCGGTCAAATACTCTACATAGCTATTATCAAAAACAGGTTTATAAAACGGTGATGGCTCAAATCTGTTTTGATGGACATTATATTCATAAACACCTTTTTCGGTAGCTGCCAGGATTTTACCCCTGATAAAGTAGACATGGTTATTCAATACCGAAGGTAGTCCGTTACGATCGGTATACTGTGTATAACGGATGATCTTTCTCCTGTCGGCGGATAGCTGGATCTTATAAACACCCCGATAGGAGTGTGAAGCCCATATTACATGATCATCATTGTCTTTCGCCAACGTGGGTAACGACTCGTACAGGGCGTCCATCTTAACATCTGCCTTAAAATCATTACCATTATTTTTGATCAGTTGTAAACCTGTATAAGTGCCGGCTATAATATCTGGCGAGGATGGTATAGGTACAAACCTCCAGGCACCTTCACGGTTGGTGATCTGTTTTACACGGTTGTTATCAACTACTAAAGCGCCGTCCTCATGCCCAACTAACAAGTTATGATTTATTTCGCGCAGGCTCCATACCTGGCCCTTGGTATTTTCTACCTCGGTAAATACCCCTTTAGTATTGCTGATATCCGTTTGCCGGGCATCAAGCGGAACGCTGTATAGCCCGTTGGAAGTACCAATGAACAGCTTGTTGTTAAACACGCTTACCGCATTGCTTTTTAGCTGATTATCTTTGTTAGCATAAATACGCTTAACCGAAGTGTTATAATTAATGAAATCAATGCCACTTTCCAGCCCGAGCCATAGGTTCTTATCACGATCCAGCAAGAGCCCGAGCACGTTGTTATTTTGCAGGCCCTCGTTGTTGGAGAATCGTTCTACCACGTTGCCTTTGCCATCAATAATGATCAGGCCGCGGGCTTTTGTGCCGATAGCATAACGGTCGTCGCCTATTTTTTTGGCGCAGTTTACCAGGTCGTTCTGTAAAATAGGGTCAATGGCGGTAGGTTTTTTGATCAGGGTTGATCCGGTGAATAAAAACAAACCTTGTTTCAGGGTAGTCAACAGCACCGTATCGCGATTGTAATCCATCACCCCGGTAATGTGCAAACTGGCTGTTGGCAACTGAGCATGGCAAAGCTGCCATTGATGATCCTTAAAAAACACGAGCCCCTCGTCCTTATCCTCGGCAAACAATTGTGATCCCGCTTTTGATAACAGTCGCCAACCACCTGGCGCGTCAAATGTTTTGATCTCGTTGTTATTATATTCAAAAACACATTCAATGGTACGAAAGAACACCTCGTTTTTGAACAGTACAATGCTCCATATATCGGCAAACTGCCTGGCCTTCTGTGGCATGAGGTGTTTGATAGAATGATATTTCAAGATGCCGTTCGCATCCGGGAAAAAGTAGCCTATTTCGTCCTGCCCGCCAACAAATATCTTTCCCTCTGGATCAATAGCCAAAGCCTTGATGGTACCCTTGTTGGGTAGAGGGTATATTTTCCAATAACTGCCGTCAAAAGTTAAAAGTCCGTCGTTATTGGCAAAATAAAGTATGCCGTTACGATCCTGCTTTACATCCCATACCTCCGTACTGGCATTGTAATCCGTATGCGTGTAGTTTTTGATGGCGGGTATGCCAATGGTGGTTTGTGCTGTGGCCATAAAAACCAAGGCATGGCAAATAATAATCAATAGAATGATTTTCTTCATCAACAAAGCTTTCCCCGCAGGGTATTTTTAAAATGTTTTATAAAACCGGCAGTATCAGGCGGGCACGGTAATTGGATTAAAAAGGTAATTTAAAAAACATTTTAATATAAAGGGTAAATGTTTTGTTTGTAGTGGGAGATATAAATTGATTATCAGTGGTATTTAAGTTGTTTGAAGGTTTCTGTAGTGTTAATGTAGAGGTAGCACATATTGGTATTGGTATTGGTAAGGGATGCTATTTTGTGGGCTGGGTCTAAATAGGTTTAACAGTATCCATACGTCGTTGCGAGGAACGAAGCAATCACATGTTATACAGAGCGAAGATGCCTATCGTAGAGCGCTCAATTGCCGCTAAGGCTGTTACTTTGTCTTGATAGGAGATTATATACCTGTTAGACCATGAGGAATAAACCTAATTCTTTTTGGTTAATGACGTACGATCTTACACCAATTAATTTATTTGATATTTTCAGTGGTGTCAATTATAGCTATTGTTGCAACACCGTTAGTAAATGTATCTTTCAATATTTTGTAATCAAAAGTGTACTTATATTTTTTGTTGCTAAATGTGCTTCTATATACATAAATACCACGAAGGAATGTTTTAAAATAACCGTTATTTGCCAACTCGAAACTTTGCTTGGAAAGCAAAACTTGGCTATTTATTACCATTTCTTGATAAGATGCACTTGTTATATAACCATGTCTGTTTATCGTGTCGGGCCGATTAAATCTGAAATCTTTATCCATAGGGCCTGTAGCATATCCAACGTCCAATCTACCGCTAATTATTTGTAGGGGCTGCTTGCCCGCATTGTAAAATATAAATTTTGCATGCAGCTCTTGCCCGATTTTAGGAGAATCAACGCTTATCCGGGTGATCTGAAGAAACGGCTTATTTTCAATCTCAAACTCATTTTGAGTTTCTTTAATAGCATTTATTTGAGCATTAAGAGCGCTCTCTTGAAGTTTAAACGTTGCGTCGTCTTTTATTTTTTGGATAGCAGTCGATATTTTTTGGTTACTATCTGCTGTTTTCTGGGTTTGTCTTTGAAAGACAAGAGCCTTTTCGGCTACTTTAGCGGACAGGTCTGCTGCTTCCACTCCTTTAACCGAAAGATGGTAAAGCAAATAGGTTACAAAAGCAAGCGTGAAATTTATAAGCAATCCCCAAAGTGCTATTCTATCTGCTACATTCCAATTCTTGTACCTTATATTTTGAGAGGTGGGACTTTCTGTTTGTGGTGTTTGTTCGGCTTCAGCTCTTGGAAGATTATTCGCATGCGCGGATCGCCTATAAAAATTATTAGATTGACTACTTGGATAATATCTTTGATTGCGTCGGCTTGGTTGTGCCATTATGTATGATTAGGTCTTTATAAACCTACACATTATAAGTATTATCACAAAAAATCTTTCACATCCATGCCCAAAACGTCCGCAATACTTTTTAAGCTAAGTATATGGCAATTTCTATAAGGTCGGTTAACATGAATTTGGTATGAAATTTATTTAATTAATTTTCAATTTATTAAACCAGTGTTAACCATAAAAAGTGTAAACCATGTAAACCACTTTTGTAACCTATCAAGCAGTTCTGTTCAGGTTATACCCAAAGCTTATCTGTTGACAAAAAAATTGTTCCCAATCACTAATTCACTAAATCAATAATTCACTAATTAAGTTTCGCCGCCCAAAATATCGTATTCCTCACTAATGTAGTAAAATTGCTGTCCTGGAAAAGCTCGGGAAAGTGCCCCATGGCTATGTATATATTTTTGGCTTTGATGTGCTCGTTGGTCCATATCACGGGGTGATCGCCCATTTTAATGGGCTTA
Organism: Mucilaginibacter sp. RCC_168; assembly: GCF_041355315.1. Taxonomy (NCBI): domain Bacteria; kingdom Pseudomonadati; phylum Bacteroidota; class Sphingobacteriia; order Sphingobacteriales; family Sphingobacteriaceae; genus Mucilaginibacter; species Mucilaginibacter sp. RCC_168. Next base: position 80,817 of record NZ_JBFUPN010000029.1, on the reverse strand, counting down.
TCGGGGACGTAGGTACTTTCGTCAATGCTGGCCAACACGTGCACATTGGGGCGCGGACTTTTATTGTAAGTATACCATTCGTCTTTGGTAGTGAATGATGCCGGTAAGCCAGCCATAATAGGATGGTTTTTATCCTCAACGGTAAGCAGTGCAGTTGTGCCACCGTGTATGGTATCCTTAAATTCAATGCCGCCCATAAACTGGCAGTACCATTGCCACATGGGGTAGCCATCAAACACACCAAGTAGGGTAGGATGGTGAAAACCTATCCAGCCACCTTTGCCTTGTTCCAGGTATTCGGTAAAAGCTGCCTGTGCTTCTGGTCCCCAGGGATAGGGCGGGTAATCCAGTTGGATAAACAATTGGTATTGTTTCAGAAAGTCTTTAGTTATGGGTTGGGTATCGGTAATATAGTCAATCGTGAAATTGCTATCGATGGCCAGTTTATCCAGCCATATTTTGGCCGCGGCATCAAACAGGGCATGCCCACCATCAACTTCGGCAATGGCAATAGCTTTGAAACGCGGGTGTTTGTTTTGTGCAAGACTGATCATGGTGTTGCCGACCATGATCAACATAATAGTAGAAATAATTTTAAATGTTTTCATAGCACGACCTTCGGTATAGGTCGGGCAATTATAGGGGAAACTTTTTGTTCAGAAATGGCAATCGGCTCATCGTAGTGGTAAAGTAGGGCAGTCATAAGGGCTTTATATAGGTTCAAATTAAGATATTTGGTTGTTGTAGTGCTGCTGACGTACAGCACTCTATTTACCGCTTACATGAAAAGAAACCCTCTTGTGATCCTGTGCTTTATGGTATGCTGCTTAGTGCTGCCCGCCGTTGCATTTGCGCAAACAGATACTGCTAAAATTGCTATCCCCATGAAAAAAGGGAAAGTAAATTATGAAAACATCTCAAAAAATATAGCAGGCAAAGCCGAACTGTTTAAGCGGGCAAATAAGTGGTTCAGCACGGTGTTTCCGGATCAGTCGGAAGGCAAAGCGGTTGTTGATCAGCAGGCCGGAACCATCAACGGTTTTGGACTGTTTAAAGTGGTCACCAGCGATTCAGGCAACTACTACTGGTTAAAATTCAATGTAAGCATTACGGTGACCGACACCGGGTATACCTACCATACCTATAATTACTATGAAAAACCGATTGAGAAAGGCATCACCAATGAATACTCCAAAATTGAATATCGCTGGTGGGATTATCGTCAGGGCCACCCATGGTCGGCAGAGGATAAGCGATTGTTTACCGGCTTAAATAACAACTCACGCACGCTGCTAACCTCGTTTAAAACCATCATGGACAAATAAGATCTTACTCAAAAACATATGAAAAAAATACTGCTGTTCATTTGCCTTGGCCTATTTATCTGCTTTAACCTCAACGCGCAAACCAAACATTTTAAAGTACTGGCCCTGTATGAGAATGGGGGGCACCACATTGAGTTTTCCAAACGCGCCAAAGTATGGCTGGATAAGCTGGCCGCGGAAAAAGGGTTTACTATCGATTATATACAAAACACCGATAAAATTGACGATGCCTTTTTAAGCCGGTACCAATTGTTTTTGCAGCTGGATTACGTTCCTTATGCCTGGACAGATAAGGCTATGATTGCTTTTCAAAAATATATTGATGAGGGTAAGGGTGGCTGGGTAGGTTTTCATCATGCTACACTTTTAGGCGAATTTGACGGCTATCATGAGTGGCAATGGTTCTCGAACTTTATGGGAGGCATCACCTACAAAAACTACATTGCCACCTTCGCTAAGGGCAAGGTGAACGTAGAAGATAAAAAACACCCGGTAATGAAAGGGGTTCCGGCATCATTCCTGATACAACAAGAGGAGTGGTATACCTATGATAAAAGCCCGCGCCCTAATGTGCATGTATTGGCCAGTGTTGACGAATCAACCTACGATCCGCAAGGCGATATCAAAATGGGTGATCACCCGGTAGTTTGGACAAACGAGCATAAAAAAGCCCGTAACGTTTATATTTTCATGGGCCATTCCCCAAATCTGCTGGATAACCCGGCCTGGGTAAAACTGGTAACTAACGCCATTTTATGGGCTGCAGGTAAATAATATCGATATTAAATAACCATATGATGTTTAAAAAACTGTTTTGTCTACTGATAGCCATTGTTTTCTGTACCTCGGTGTTTGCCCAGAGCTCTAAATTTAAAATGCTGGCGCTTTATACTACCACGGTTGAATCAGACCATGTTGACTTTGCTAATGATGCCATTAAATACTTTACCGATCTGGCAGCTAAAGATGGTTTTGCTTTTGAGGCTACCATCAATTGGAAAGATCTAAATGATGATAACTTAAAAAACTACCAGCTTATCATCTGGCTGAATGATTTTCCGCAGAATGAAGAACAGCGTGCCGCTTTTGTAAAATATATGGATAATGGCGGCGCCTGGATCGGTTTTCACGTGGCAGGGTATAATGATAAGTATACTAAATGGCCCTGGTTTGTGAGTTTTTTGGGCAGCGCAGTTTTTTATAATAACAGCTGGCCGCCACTACCCGCAAAGTTGGTGGTTGATGATAGTAAACATGCGGTGACTAAGGGTATCCCGGCTCATTTTGTATCGCCTATTAATGAGTGGTATGGATGGAAACCAAGTCCGCGGTTAAATAAGGATATTAAAGTTTTGGTAACGCTTGACCCGGGAAATTACCCTCTGGGCAAAAAGGATATCATCCGCGAAAGTGACATCCCCGTAGTGTGGACAAATACCAAATACAAAATGCTGTACATTAACATGGGCCACGGCGATCAGATATTTACCTCCGATACCCAAAACAAACTGTTTGAGAACGCAGTGCTGTGGTTGGGGAGAGAATAGATGTGCAGATGTGCGGATTTCAGATGTGCAGATAAGCAGGATCAATGACTGATGGGTTTGAAAAAAAACGTCATTGCGAGGAACGACGTGGCAATCCCCAACTATGCAGAGCGAGTCTGCTTATCGGGGATTGCCACGCTGCGCTCGACGCGGTTGGGGGGCTGAACTTGAGATTAATCTACCTCGTTATCAATCTTGCATCAATCTCATTTAGCAGGTATTCCTTTTTGTCGTCAGCATACTCCCAAAACATCACCCCGGCCATTTTATGTTTGATGAGATAATGACATTTGGCTTTTATCGACCATTCGTCATCGTATGATATAAATTGCTTGGTAGCTGCATTAAACAGGTAAGGAGCCTCGGCGTTGCGGTCGCGGTAATATTTAAAACCGTTGCGGTTCAGCAGGCTGTCTTTGATCAGCGTGTAACCACCCACGTGTACGTACTCGCCACGTTTCATCCCCAGTCCGTTTTGGGCAATATCCAGCACTTTTGATGAGCGGCCATAGAAAGCCACGCCTAATACCAGCTTGCTGGCAGGCACACCGGCAGCCATAAAATCGGATACGGCCTTATCGGCATAATTTTCTGTTTGGTATTGTTTGGAGGCATACAGGTTGGTATGATGAACTGCAATACCTGATCCATCCTGGAAATAATCATACGTCATGAGGTTAATATAGTCCAGATATTGCTGCGCCTTGTCCATTTCGGTATGATCTAAAAAACGCTTAAAACCTCCAACAGCCGTAGTAAGCAGCAACTTTTTGCCGGCCTGTTTTTCCAATATATCCAGGTGATGTCGCAGGGTTTTAAACATCAGGGTATAATTTACTTTATCTTCAGGGCGATAAATGTTGCCAGTGTTGCCCGCCATACCGGGGTACTCCCAGTCGATATCAATACCGTCAAGATCAAATTTTTTAATGATGGCTACAGCGCTTGCCGAAAAAGCTTCGCGGGCGGTATCGGTTAAAACAGCGTCAGAAAAGTTGCCGCTCCAGGTCCACCCACCTATGGATATAAGTACCTTAAGGGCCGGATTACGCTTTTTAAGCTGTACAAGGTTCCTGAAATTGATAGTATCCGTTCTTTCGTGACTTAAAAAGGCCCGGTTGTTTTTTACGTTTACAAAAGCATAGTTAATGTGGGTAAGCTTTTCTGGGTTTACCATTTCCATATTGGCTACACCCTTGTAACCGCCTACATATCCAATAATTACATATTTGGGTTTTTTAGCTGCTTTTTGTGCCTGGAGTGTAACCGCTGATGATAAAAAGGGTAATAAACAAAGCATGGCTTTGGCCGCTGCTTGTTTATGAAGTTTTAGGTTGATCATTTTATAATAAGGTTTAAGTATGGTATAATTAGGTATTAAATTTTAAGCCTGATCCGCTTTTTTTCCATGAGTCCAACCAGTGCGATCAATATAAACGCGGTAGCCATAGAACGGGCCAGACCAATAATGCCTGAGTTAAAAACATCCGGATAATTAATATGGAAAAGCATCAGCAGGAAAACCTGGAAATAAGGCATCAGGTAACAGGTAAGCGTGCTGGTGCCTGCCGGCCAGATCCATTTAAACCAGTCTTTCTTGCCTTTTACATCAACCAGGTATATCATCAGCTCAAATACCAGGATGGTGATACCACTGCAAATAAATATCCATGCAGGTGTAGAGCGGATCTTGGAGATGCCTTGTGTGTAAGGACGTATTGCCAGCCCTAATATAATCAACAATACACCGGTAAGCCCAAAGATGAGCCACATACGCTGCGTTTTGCCCAACGAAACCAGGCGTGCGTATAACTCTGATATCACTATGCCCCCCATAGTTAAACACAAGGATGAAGCATCGCCGATGAGGAATAGTCTTTTGTGAATGATGCCGGTATGTCGGGCTATATTGATGGCTACAAATAATAGCAACACCAGAAAAAGGATATTCAATTTTCCTTTGGCCAGCAGGTAAACAATAGCGCATATGAGGTAGGCCCAGCCAATGATGCCCAATATTCCCCACCACTCGGGGCGCATACCTGTAATTTCGCCATCATCGTTCCCTTTATATACAATAGCCATGGCAATTAGTATAGCTATGCCCAAACCCTGTAAAGTGTATCTTTTAGCTTTGGTCGCGGTTTCCGGATAATCCAGCCATATCAGGAAAAAAGCCAGGGTGATGAGTATAGCCCATAAAGCTTTAGGTAACAGCGAAGTATTGCTGTAACTTTCCAGGTTCACATGATAAAAACCCATGATCAAAAGCGCCGCGCTCCGGGTAAGTATATAAACTAAAATAGAGGTAAAAGAATCACCTTTATTGAGCCTGTTTTTGATAGCAAAAGGTAACGACAAGCCTACAATGAACAGGAACGCCGGGAATATGGTATCAGCAAAGCCCATGGCATCAGCCTTACCAGGTGCATGATCTATCCATTCGGGGATATTTTTTACACCACTGGCGTCATTAACAAATATCATCAATAGCATGGTGATGGCTCGCAGCACATCGATGGATAAAAGGCGCTTGGGCAGCTGTTGCATTTAAAAGGGTTTAACTGTGAAATATGAATAAGGTATGGTACCTCTCTGAATTTCCAGCAATGCAGGCTTGCTTTCGGCAGATAAATACACGAGTTTAAGTTAAGCAAATTTGTTTTATTGCCTGTAAGCAAAACTAAAAGGGAAACCGGCCGGATTATATTAATGAGGCACTACTTTACCACTACGATAGATAAAAACAAGCGGAATGCGAGAAATAAACAGGTTTAGCCGTTGGTATCCGGAAATAAATAGTCTGATGATGACTTAAGATAGAAATTATGCAAAAAAAAACAAGCAAGACACTTTGGAGTCTTGCTTGTTTTTTGCCTAATTATGCTATATATATAACTTATGCCTTAGGTGTTGTTACCTTTTTAACTGCTGGTTTGGCAGGAGCTGACTTTGCAGGAGCTGGTGTTACTGCTGGCTTTGTAGCTGCGGCAACTTTCGGTGCGGCTGCTTTAGCCGCTGCTGCGGCAGGTGCTTCTTTAACAGCAGGTGCAGTTGTATTTTTTGCTTTCACGGCTTTAACAGTAGGAGTCGGGCTCTCTGCACCTATTTTTGCGGCTAATGTTTTGGCCAGGTTTTTAGCCGCTTTTTCAATGGCCTTGTTCACTTTTTTCTGATCGGATTCAAATTCGGCTACCACAGCTTTGATCTGGGCAAACAGTTTATCGTTCAATTGTTTTTTAAGAGCCTTACGGGCTTCCTTAGCGGCGGTTTTATTTTTATCGTTTTTCATATTATTGGACAAGGGAATTCTGAATTATTTTTCGGCACAAAGCTAAGTTAATAAACAGTGATTTTAATATTATGTTTATGTTAATAAAGATAACCAATGTTAACTAAACATTAACAAAATAATTGAACTATTCCGTTCATTCTTAGGGCTCTAATATTAATTTTTAATATTAATTGTATATTATCAACATGCTTATTTAGGTCTGGTGCCGATTAAATGGGTGAATATGTATGGCCGTGTTTTTAAAAATGCAATAACCATCTACGTTTTAAACACAATCATTTTTTGAAAGCTTTTGGGTTAATTGATAACTTAGCAGCGCTTATATTGCTTTACTATCATGATCAAAGATTTAAATTCGTTAAACCAGGTAGCCGAATTTCATACCACCTTTAAACACCCTATAGTTGCCCAACCGGCTATCCCGTCAAAAGAACGCAGCCAGTTGCGTATTGAACTGCTGGCCGAAGAGCTGAAAGAGCTTCAACAGGCTGTTGATGATAACAACCTGGTTGAGATAGCCGATGCGCTTTGCGATCTGCAATATGTACTATCTGGCGCGGTACTGGAATTTGGACTGGGCGAAAAATTTAAAGAGTTGTTTGATGAGGTACACCGCTCCAACATGAGCAAGGCCTGTAAAACTATTGAGGAAGCTAACCAAACCATTGAGCATTACCGCAATACAGCTGGTACCGAATCGCACTATAAAGAGATCGACGGATTATTTTTAGTTTACCGCACCACGGATAATAAAACCCTGAAATCAATAAACTATTCACCTGCCGATTTGGGCAGCATTGTAGGATAATCATTAATAAAATAAGAAACTTGCCAGAATCAGCCCCAAACCAACCCGAAGCGAAAGAAACCATGCATCCGCGTAATCAGCATCGCCTGGGATACGATTTTAAGGCGCTGATGAGGGTTACGCCAGCTTTACGGCCTTTTGTTACGGTAAACAAATACGATAACCAAACTATCAATTTTGCTAATCCAGATGCGGTAAAAATGCTTAATAAGGCATTGTTAAAGCATCACTACCAAGTTGTTAGTTGGGATATTCCTGAGGGCTATTTGTGCCCACCTATACCCGGTCGGGCCGATTATATCCATTATGTGGCCGATCTGCTGGCTACTTCAAACGGAGGCGTTATTCGAAAAGGTAAAAAAGTGCGGGTGCTGGATATTGGTGTGGGCGCTAATTGTGTTTATCCTATTATTGGCGTGCAGGAATATGGCTGGAGTTTTGTTGGGGTAGATATCGATGAAGCCGCTATTGAATCGGCACAAAAGATCATTGATAATAATGATCAGTTAAAGAATGCCGTTGAATTGCGCCTGCAAAAGCATCGTGCCGATATTTTTACATTTGCCATAAAGCCGGGTGAGGTTTTTGATTTGACCATTTGCAATCCACCATTTCATGCCTCTATCAAAGAGGCCGCCGAAGGATCGCGCCGTAAATGGAATAACCTGGGCTTACAGAAAGCCAAAGGTAAAGAAGAGCCTTTATTAAATTTTGGCGGCCAGAATACCGAACTGTGGTACCCTGGTGGCGAGGCCTCATTTTTAAAAGTGATGGCCACGCAAAGTACCCGCTTTGCCAAACAATGTTTATGGTTCACCTCACTGGTATCAAAAAAAGAAAATTTGCGTGTTTTATACAACGCCCTGCAAAAGGCCGGAGCAAAAGAAGTGCAAACCATCAACATGTCGCAGGGCCAAAAAGTTAGCCGAATCATGGCCTGGACATTTTTTACCCCCGAAGAGCAGCAGCAGTGGCTTAACCGTTGATTATTTTTTGATAACGTTGATTTCGCTGATATCTTTGCTTCAACCGAGCTTAAATTCCTGATCAGGTATAATCCTATAAATCGGGTTTCAGACAATCAACGAAATCAACGTCATCAAAAAATAATCAACGGTCACACCCGCAAGAATGTCTTTTTCTGATACAGATAGTAAAGGAAGATCCATTTCACCAGAACAAAACAAACAGCCATCACCACAATATTATACGGGTCGCCAACCAGCTGACCGACCCAGCCAAAAAAGCCGTTGGTGGTATATTGCCATTTAATGAATTTTCCGGAGATATAGATCAGGATGGAGTTCATGCCGATGACCTTAAAAAAGAAGGCCCATTTTTTATAGCCCAGCACATCAATAATATAATAAAACAGGGCCATCAATAATAAACTGATGCCACCTACATGCATCACAAATGAGCTTGTCCACAAGTTTTTATTGATCGGGAAATCAAGGTTCCAGATCTGGGCTATGATCAGGAATATGACCCCGGTAACCGCCATAATAACTACTTTTCGGGTTTGGGCAATACCCGTTTTTTTCAGAAGCTGACCGGTTAATATACCCAGCAAGCCGGTGCTGATGGCCGGTATGGTGGAGAATAAACCTTCGGGGTCATGGATGCCCAAATACAACCTGCCTGGTAATATTAAACGGTCCATATAGGATGCAAAATTGCCTTGCATGGTCAAATCGCCATGTGGAAAACCTGGTGCCGCGGTAAATTTGAGCAGCAGCCAATAGCCGATTATAAATACCCAGAACCATACCATTTGCATGCGCTCTCTGCTGTACAGATAAATGATGTTGGCAAACATATAAGCGATACCAATACGGCCAAGCACGCTGGCAAAGCGAATTTGCGATATGGGCATAATATTCAATCCGTTGTTAACCACCAGGCCCAGCAATACCAGTATAGCCGCTCTTTTGATAACACGCCAAGTTAATTGGCCACGACTTTTTCCTTTTTCCAGTTCGCGGCCTACCGAAAACGGGGTGGATACACCGGCCATGAACAGGAACAACGGAAATATCAGGTCGTACAGGTGAAAGCCGTTCCAATCGGGGTGGGTAAATTGTAAGGCTATGGCCTCCCAAAATGGCGATTTGGTGCTTTTGGCCAGCGTATGGAAAATCTCTTCGCCGCCCATTATCCAAAACATATCAAACCCGCGCAGGGCATCTAATGAAAATAGGCGGGTTGATGCTTTATTGATATCATCAGCAGGAGCACCCTCTGCGGTTGCGGTAGTGGCCATATTGCAAAAAGATTTTAGTTTGGTACTAAAGATATAAAAAGCACACTATTTAAAATATTTTTTTAGTTAACCATACTTTATAAAATGAAATTGTTACATAGGGTTGTACCTTCGCGTTTTGAATAAGTGCTGCATGTTAGAGATCATATACCGCGATGAACATCTTATCGCCATTAATAAACCACACGGATTGTTGGTACACCGGTCGCCCATAGCTGCCGATGCATCGGAATTTGCCCTGCAATTACTGCGCGACCAAATAGGCCAGAAGGTAAATCCGGCTCACCGCATCGACCGTAAAACAGGGGGAATACTGTTGTTTGCACTAAACAAACCAGCTGAAATAACCATGCAGCAACAATTTATGGAAAACCGGGTGCACAAAAAATACCTGGCCATTGTTCGCGGCCATACACCTGATCAAGAAGATATTGATTATCCGTTACGTAAAGAGAATGGCACCTTGCAGGATGCTTTTACCCAATATGCTACTTTGAAACGTGCTGAGTTGGATATACCATTAGGTAAGCATCCTACGTCGCGTTATTCGCTGGTAGAGGCGGTACCGACTACCGGCCGCATGCACCAGTTACGCAAGCATTTTAGTCATATTTTTCATCCCATTATAGGCGATCGTACCCATGGCTGCAATAAGCAGAACAAGCTGTTTAAAGAAACCTGGGATATGGAAACCATGCTGCTGCATGCCCGGCACCTGGAATTTACCCACCCGGTTACCGGCGAAACCATACAAATTGATGCAGGCCTGCAGCCCGAATTTAACCGGGTAATGCAAATTATGGGCTGGTAAAAGCTTCATTTTTAGGTTGATAAAATAAACAAAATCGTATTACGATTGTCTTCTTGTACGTAAATACATAAAGAGATGATCAAACCGGCAGAATATAAGTTATACACCGCGGATGGCGAACGCGTCATCACCATAAAACCTGTAAATCAAACAATACCGGGCGGGACATTATACATAACAGGTGTATTTAAACTGAGTGAGGGTGAAGTAGGCTTGGGCGACATTGTTTTTGACGATGATCTGCGTGAATGGGAATACACCGGCTTTGGCGACCTAACCCATGAACAAGCGGCGGAAATAGCCGAATATATTCAAGACAAAACCCGACAGGAACTGGAAGAAGAGAAGATGGGGTAGAACTCACCCCGCTGGACGTTTGAATCCTTTACCTCAAGCGTCATTGCGAGCGCAGTGTGGCAATCCCCGATATGCAGAGCGTCTCTGTGAGTAGGGGATTGCCACGTCGTTCCTCCTCGCAATGACGTGCTTTTTTTTATTATCTGTAAATAAGTACTTCACTCCGTTCAGCATGACAAAATTTAAAGCCCGGCTTATTTAGCTTATCTTTGCGCATACTCCAGCACCAATAATGATCAAGCAAGCCCTTCTGAATCTTAAGATAAACGCGTTAAACCCCATGCAGGAGGCCGCCATCAGCGCCTCCAAAAAAAGCGATGTGATATTATTGTCGCCTACGGGCTCGGGCAAAACGCTGGGTTTTTTGTTGCCATTGTTGAGTTTGCTGGATGCTAAGATCCCAACAGTGCAAGCGCTTATTATGGTGCCATCGCGTGAGCTGGCTTTGCAGATAGAGCAGGTTTTTAAGGCTATAGGCAGCGGTTTTAAAGTAAACTGTTGCTATGGAGGTCACGCCGTAAAAATTGAGCGAAACAACCTGTCACAGCCACCAGCGGTATTAATCGGTACGCCTGGCCGTATCGCGCATCACCTGCGCCGGGAAAGCTTTAGTACAGATACCATTCATACCCTGATACTGGACGAATTTGATAAAGCCCTGGAATTTGGTTTCCAGGAGGATATGACCTACATCATTAAACAGATGCCGGCCATTAAAAAACGCATCCTGACATCAGCCACCAAAATGGACGAGATCCCGGCTTTTACAGGAATGATAAGGCCTACGACATTGGATTATCTCACTAACGCTGCCTCTGTGCCTGATATCAAGCAAAAAGCCGTTATAGCCGAAGCTGCTGATAAGCTGGATGCCTTGTTTGCCCTTATTTGCAAAATAGGCGATAATGCCACGCTGGTTTTCTGCAATCATCGTGATGCCGTTGAACGCATCAGCGATCTGCTGTTTGACCGTGGTCTGCCGCATGATATATTCCATGGCGGTATGGAACAGGAAGACCGTGAACGGGCGCTGTTAAAGTTCAGAAATGGCAGTCACCGCTTGCTGATCACTACCGACCTGGCATCCCGTGGGCTGGATATCCCCGAGATTGACCATGTGATCCATTATCAACTACCGCATAACGAAGAGGCTTATACCCATCGTAATGGTCGTACCGCACGTATGCATGCCAAAGGAACATCATACCTGATCCTGGCGCCAGATGAAAGACCGTTGTATTTAAAGGAAATGCCCGAAATAGAAGAATTGCCTGAAAATCCGATGATACCGCCACTATCGCCATGGGCCACGCTCTATATAGCCGCGGGTAAAAAAGATAAGGTAAACAAGATTGATATCGTAGGCTTGCTGCTCAAAAAAGGTGGATTGGATAAAGAGGATGTAGGCCTGATTGAAGTACATGATTACGCATCATACGCGGCGGTAAAACGCAATCGCATTGAGCGTGCGGTACAAGCTGTAAAGGGCGAGAAGATCAAAAACAAAAAAGTTAAAATAGATATTTCAAGATAATAAAAGAGAAGAGCATGAGCAATAATGATATCATGAAAAAGCTACGCGTAGCGATGAAATTTACCGATGATGATATTATAAAAGTTTTGGAACTGGTTAACTTCCGTATCACCAAAACGGAACTGGGCGCCATTTTCCGCGCAGATGACCATCCTAATTTTAAGCCCTGCGGAGACCAGATCCTGCGCAATTTTTTGAATGGGCTAATCATTCATCAACGAGGTCCCATGCCCGATAAAAGAGCACCAAAGGTAGAAGGGAAATAGGTTTTACATTTTACGTGATACGTTTTTTATAATACGATTCCGCCGTCACTCGACTGGAGCCAAGCGACTGCATTGAGTTTTCTTTAATCTAATTGTAATTCAATTTCTTTCTTGTCTAAGTCAAGCTTAACCCAATTTAATGATCGATCATCTGGCAGGCAATCATTTAGACTTAGTCCTTGACGGCATTTCTCTGTTGAGCATTGGCCGAATTTAATAGTCATTGTATATATGTCCTGTCCACTGGTGCCTATCCAGGCTTCTGTTACAAGTTTTTGTTTTTCAATTATATGTTGTTTTAGGAGCTGATCTTCCATAAAAGGAACCTTAATCCCATCACACCAAAGCCATTTGAACTCTTTGTTTAATGAGTTTGTAAATGCTCTTGACAAGTGATATTCCAATTGAGTGCAAAAATCTTCGTTAAATGATTTTTTTATATTGTTTTGATCTTCCGGCATAATTAAAAATAAGATAAAAGTATTGAATGTAAAGAGCTCCCTCCCGTTGGCTGTGTCCTCACAGACAACTACCTGCATCAATGCAAATCGCCTGTGAGGACACAGGCGATAGGAGAAACTATAAAAGAAAAAGAGGCTGTCTCATAAGTATGAGAACAGCCTCTTTTTCTTTAATTTATTCGGGTAGGTGGTGGAGAACGTTTTCATATAGACGATTCTCAGAGCCTCCATTTTACTTATGAGACAGCCTCTTCTTGTTTTATATCAAAACGTCCAACCTAATCTTATCGCAGGTCAACCAGTTCCACACCAGGATGGCCTTTTACGTCCCATGCAAATGTGGCATCGGCAACCGGAGCATTAGGTGTAAAGCTGCGTACGGTGTAGGTGTACTTATTGCCGTTCTTATCGAACAACTGCGCGCTGTAAATCTGTTTCTTTACTTTATCTATCAGCAGGCGCACTTTGAAAATATTTTGTTTTTCGTTCTCGGGGGTTAGATCGATGGCCTGGTATACTTTGCCGGCTATTTTTTGTTCGCCGGTGTACAGGTATTTGTAGCCATGCTCATAAATGGTAAAAATTTGCGATGGGTTGTTGATACCATCGGCACCTTTAGGCGCGTCGCCTACCTGTACTTCTTTATCTTTTTTGAGGTAGGTCCACTGGGTTTTGCCATCGTTAATGATCTCTTTGTCTACATCTTTACCAGCGGCAGAAGTGTAAAGCGTTACCCGGTATTTGCCTGATTTGGCCCTTGAAATTAAAGTACCGCTCTGGGTTTCTTTGACACCGGCCTGTGGATTATCCAAAGTGAAACTAAAATCGGTTTTGATCACATCGTACGATTTGTACTTCTGACTTACCTGGTTTAATATCGCTTTAGCTTGCGTATCTTTTTGGGCGAAAGCGGTGCTGCAGGTGCTTATTGCTAAAATGGAATATAAAAATAATTTCTTCATTGTGTTTTTTACGTCAACAACTATCAGGGGGAATAGTTACTGGTTTAGAGCAAATAAATTTGAATAGGTTTAATCTTTTGGTTTTTGAAGGGTTTCCAGGTAGCGTTCCAGGCTGTACTCATCAGGGTAAAGTACATCACGGGCTTTGCTGCCTTCAAAGGCGCCAACAATGCCTGCGGCCTCCAGTTGATCAATGATCCTGCCGGCACGGTTATAGCCCAGTTTCATTTTACGCTGAATGAGCGAAGTTGAGCCCTGCTGGTGCATTACGATTAGACGGGCAGCCTCTTCAAACATCGGGTCGCGATCATCCGGGTCATATTCTTTAGCGCTGCTGGTTTCGCCTTCGCCAACATATTCGGGTAAGAACATGGCGGTTGGATAACCTTTTTGGTTGCCTATAAAGTCAGAGATAGCTTCAACTTCCGGTGTATCCACAAAGGCACACTGCAGGCGGATCAGGTCGCTACCGGTTGAGAACAACATATCCCCGCGACCGATTAATTGATCAGCGCCACCTGCATCCAGGATGGTTCGTGAATCGATCTTGGACAATACCCTGAATGCCAGTCTTGATGGGAAGTTGGCTTTGATGGTACCCGTAATGATATTAACCGATGGCCTCTGCGTGGCGATAACCAGGTGTATACCCACCGCACGGGCCAGCTGAGCGATACGGGCAATCGGCATTTCTACCTCTTTACCGGCGGTCATCATCAAATCGGCAAACTCGTCAATTACCAGTACGATGAATGGCAGGTAACGGTGTTTTTCAGGATCGCTGATCTTACGATTTACAAATTTGGCATTGTACTCTTTCAGGTTACGTACCTGCGCGTCTTTCAGCAGGTCATAACGCTGATCCATCTCGATACAAAGCGAATTGAGCGTATTTACCACCTTTTTGGTATCGGTAATAATAGCATCACCTTCATCGGGCAGTTTAGCCAGGAAATGCCTTTCAATTTTGCGGAAAAGCGTTAGCTCCACCTTTTTAGGGTCTACCAGTACAAACTTTAATTCGGACGGGTGTTTTTTGTACAGCAGCGAAACCAATATGGCGTTGATACCAACTGATTTACCCTGACCAGTAGCACCAGCTACCAGTAAGTGAGGCATCTTGGCCAGATCGGCAATGAATACCTCGTTGGAGATGGTTTTACCCAGGGCGATGGGTAGGTCCATTGTAGTATTCTGGAATTTCTCGGTCGATAGTATAGAGCGCATCGATACCATTTCGGGGTTTTGGTTGGGTACCTCGATACCGATAGTTCCCTTGCCCGGCATCGGTGCAATGATACGGATACCCAATGCGGCCAAACTCAGGGCGATGTCATCCTCCAGGTTCTTGATCTTGGAGATACGTACACCTGGCGCCGGGATGATCTCGTATAAAGTAACCGTTGGTCCGATGGTAGCCTTGATCTTATCGATCTCGATATTGTAATGGTTCAGCGTTTCAACAATTTTGTTCTTGTTAGCTTCCAGTTCTTCGGCGTTAACCGATATCTTGTTCGATCCATGATTCTCCAAAAGTTCCAGGTGAGGCATTTTATAGGTTGCCAGGTCGAGCTTATGGTCGTAAATGCCAAACTGGCTTACCAGGTCCTTAGCCTTGTCGTCGTCGGTCTTTTCCACATTTAACTCAGGCATCGGGCGATTGGTATCGATGGTGAGTGGAATCTCTGTTTCCTCTTCTGGCTCATGTGATGGCTTAAGCACCACAGGTTCATGATAAATGGGCGTTTGTTCCAAAGGCTGTTGCTGCTGTCTGGGCTCTGGCATAATGGCGTTCACATGCGTTTCCTTGATACGGTTATTGCCCCGTGGCCATTCGAGTGGAATGGATGGTTCTTCCTCTGTCATTTCAACCGGCTCGGGCGATACCTCGTCAACGGCTATTTGTGCTGCCGGTCTGTTTTTGCGCTGCGGCAGTTTAAAATCAATATTATAGGCAATTACCAGTACGGTAAGCGCGGCAAATACCAGGAAGCCACCTGTACCAGCCGGACCGATCTGTGCATCCAGCAAACGATTGGTCCAGTAACCAAAGCCACCTTCCAGGTAATGCGGATAATCGATAATAAAAGCGTGAAAATAGGCTATGGTGGTTGATATAAACACAATACCAAACAAGGTATAGCCTAATGTTTTGATCATGGAGAACAACCTTACCTTGAACAGCAGGCGGTAACCGATCACAAAAAATATGAACACAAACAGGAACGAGGCCACACCAAACCATTCATAAATAAATTGGTTGCTGAGCAGCGCGCCAAATTTACCCAGCCAGTTCTGCGCTATTTGCGGGTTGCCGGTATCGGCAATTTCCTGTACGGTTTTGCCGGTGGCCAGGTTATGCCAGCCGCCGTTGGTGGTTGATATATAACTCTGGTCTTCCTGCCAGGTGAACAGGTAAGAAGTGAAGGCTATCAGGAAAAAGATAGACATTAAAAGCGACAGCAAACCTGCTATCTTAACTGCCTTGCCATTTTCCATATCCAATCGCGGCATGCTGGGCATCCTGCGCTTCGTCACACGTTCCTTTTCAGCTTTTCCCGTTTGGCGGGGCTGATTATCGTCCTTAAAACTATTTGATTTAAATTGATTTCCTTTTACCGGCATCGCTGATGTAACATCCTTTAAGTGCAAACTTACATAAAATTTCACGGGATTTGGACTTGGAATTTCGGATGTCGGATGTTCGATTCGGGATTTAAGTGAATGTAAAAAGGGTGCTCAACATCTTCAAACCTGATAAATCCGAAATCGAACATCCGACGTCCCAAATCAAAGTAAATCCGAAATCGAACATCCGATATCCGAAATCCTTTCTCATAAAGTTAGCAGATTAAACAATTATTTAATCGTATTTTTATTTTTTAGTATTATTGAAAACCATCTGGTACCATCCTCGTAAAAGAACCTTATTAAAAGCATAGCCTGCGTAATTGCGGCTTGCGCCTTGTAACCTATGAGTATAGAAAAGCTGGAACAATACATCACTACCGCCGATCTGGGTAAGCTGGAAGCTTTACTGATGCAAAGCCCCGCGCTTGCTACCACCATAACCAGTCACCAGGTTTCGCCCCTAATGTTATCGTGTTATTATAAAAAGCCGGAAGTTACCGACGTATTGTTAAAATATGTTAACCAGATCACGCTGTTTGAAGCTGCGGCCGCTGGGAAGTTGGAAGTAGTAAGTCATTTTGTGGAAATTGCTCCCGATACTATTAACGATCATGCCAGCGATGGTTTTACACCGCTGGGTTTGGCCTGTTATTTTGGTCACGAAGCAGTTGCCCGTTACCTGGTAAGCAATGGCGCTGATGTAAACCAGCCGTCAAACAATGGTTTCCAGGTTTATCCCATACACTCGGCCTGTGCCGGAAATTACACTGCTATTGCCCGCTTGCTGGTCGAAAACGGTGCCGGGGTAAATGTAAAACAACAGGCCGGTGCCACGCCGCTGCATACTGCTGCTCAAAATGGTAATATCGATTTATTGGTATTACTGCTGGAACATGGCGCCCTTACTAATGTGCGCATGGAAGGCGGCAAGCTTCCCGCCGATTTGGCACGTGAAAAGGGTTTTGATGAAATTGCGGAGATATTGGGGTGATAATATTTCTGTTTTGTCATCCTGAGCAAAGCGAAGGATCTATTCGTAAACAGGCATATCGTAGAGCGCTCAATTGCCGCTAAGGCTGTTACTTTGTCTTGATACAAAGTAACCAAAGATCAAGTCAGCAGAAATGCTTCTTTGCCGCACCAGGCCTTTGCTCTGCAAACCGGGCAGAACCACGGGCTGCTAAACCTTACCTCCACTTCGTTCGCTTTATCCCAGACTTCGGCAAGGTTTGCTAATGCCCCTCCGGTAGCACAATGCCAACATATTCTGCCTGATTTCGCCCGAAGTTGTTCTGCTGACGGGGAAAAGAAAGATTATAAATACAAAAAAGTCTGTCATTCTGAGCGGAGCGAAGAATCTGTTAATTGATTGCTAAGTTCACGAATAGATTCTTCGCTCCGCTCAGAATGACAATCCTTTATTTCACAAAATGTACCTGCATGGCGGTTACCTGTTTAATACAACGGGCGGGTTTCTTTTCGTCCTGTACAATAATACGGTAGGGGCCATCGGCAGTGGCAAGAGGGGCTCCGTCCACCTTATCTGCCAGGATAATGGTTCTGTCTGTAAAACTTTTATCCAGCTCTGCCAAGGCGAAGATCACCTGGTAACCGTCGCTGGCTTCTACCAGCACATATTTGGTAAGATTTTCACCTTTTAATTCCGGACCGAGAGTAACGCCGGCACCTTTCAATATCTCCGACAGGATAACCCCGCTGTAAGTATGATCTTTCCCATCCCTGTCCTTACGCGTTACGGTGGTTTGGGTGAATTTTTGCAGATAAGCGGCATCAATAGTTAAGGGTGTGCTTACCTCGCCGCTTATTTTAATGGTTTGCGCCTGCGATATAAAGCAGATGCTTGTAAAGCTTAATAAGGCCATACAGGCTATCAGGAGTTGTTTTTTCATGTATATAAATTTACTATTTTTTGTTGTTGGTACTGATTAAATGCGGATTAGAAAATGCGGGATTAGTGATAAATGCTGAATCTGTAAGCATGTTCAGAAAGGCGATCAACTGTTTTTTCTCCACCGGCAGTAGCTTTAGGCTTTTACCCCCGGCTTCGTTGGATTCGCTCCGCAGAAAGGAACTTAATGAGGCTGACTGCTGGAGATGTTCGCTGTAATGATCAACTACCTCTTCCAATGTTTTAAAGCGGCCGTCGTGCATATATGGGGCGGTAAGGGCTATGTTACGCAGGGTGGGCACCTTAAAACGGCCCCGATCGGCTGGTAAACCGCTCAGTTTTTCCATTCCGGAGTCTCTGGGCAGGCTGTCCAGTCCGTTATTATGAAATAGTTCCATATAAGTTTTCGTGCCGCCATGGCAATGAGTGCAGTTGGCCCCGCGGATACCTTTTTCTGGCTGTGGACTTGTATTAAACAACTCCATGCCTTCCAATTCATCTGGTGTAGGCTGATAAGCGCCCCGCAGGTACTGGTCATACCTCGAATTGGCTGATATCAGTGTACGCTCAAATTGCGATATGGCTTTTATTATCCTGTCGCCAGTAATCCGCTCATCGCCATATACCAGTTTAAAAAGGGCGGGGTAATTGGTTGTTTGCGTGAGTTTTTGTGCTGATGTAGTTAACGATTGACCCATTTCATGCTGACTGGTAAGGGGAGTAACAGCCTGTTCTTCCAAACCATTGGCCCGGCCATCCCAAAAGAATTTACGCCCCCAAAGTAGGTTGACCAGTGACATAGAATTACGCGGCGTCAATACACCATCCACTCCCGGACTAAACGCCCGTCCATCCGTAAATGCTTTATCCTGCTGATGGCAGCTGCCACAGGAGATGGTGTTATTACCGGAAAGCTTGATTTCATAAAAAAGCATCCGCCCCAGGTAAACACCCTGTTTGGTGGTAGGGTTATCCGCCGGGATATTAATACGACTGCCAAAGTTGGCCGGATAAACCAGGTTGTACGGGCCGGTTTCAATGGTATCGCCATCTACGTAACACCAGCCCGATAGGATCGTGAAAATCAACAGCAAAAACATAACCCGGCCTTTTCTAAGGCGATTTAAAAATGGGTTATGTTTGTGATGGTTCATATACAAATTTAATAAATAATGGCCTTGCGCGGTTCCCCTCCTGAGAGGGGTGGAGGGGTGTGTTATCTGCTAATGGTATAACACGCTCTTGCTATCGCACTATACTTTCGCACCCCTTCCCAAGAGTAAATAGCTCATGGGCAGCGTTGAAACCTACAAGGTTAAAAACAAGTCGCATAGCCGACTCACCCGGTCTACGCTTCGCTGGACCACCCTCTCTGCGGCTTTGCCGCAAAGAGGGTAAAGAAAAAAAGAATTAAAAATCCCCTCTATGCGCGAAGCGGAGAGAGGGGTGACAAGCGCAGCGATGTCGGGGTGAGTCGATAGGTGGCTAATTTTCGCCTTATGTCTTTTCATGGGCTATTACTCTCTAAAGAGGATCTGAAAATATATCAATAACTAAATATCACATTAGCAAAATAGTTACGCCCGGCTTCCGGGAAACCTTCAACCAGGGTATAGTTCTTATCAAACAGGTTGTTTACGCCGCCCTCGATCGAAAATCCTTTAACCAGTGTTAAATGCGTTTTTACATTGGTAAGAGCAAACTCGCCGGATACCGTGCCATAGCTGGTGTTGTACCTTTTGGAATTATACTCTTCCGATGCCATCACGTACAGCGTTTTGATCGGCGTATACTGTATCGAACCAAATATCTTGTTTTGAGGTACATCGGTTAGGTCAATGGATGGGCTCGAGAGGTTCTTGCGTTTAAGGTAAGTGTAATTGGCGTCTATCCGCAGCTCGTCGGCAATAGGATAACCAATGGCCAGCTCGGCGCCATAATATTCCGCACGACCCACATTTTGCACCTGCGACAAATTAGTACCCGTTTTAGGATCAACCTGTACATTGTTTACCGTTTGTATCAGGTTGCCGATTTTGCTGTAAAACAATGATGCCTGTACCGATAATTTACCCATAAGTAGGGTATGATAGCTCAGATCATAATTTAAAGCGTTCTCGGCTTTGAGATCAGGGTTGGGGATAAACGTGCCGAATTTGTAAGAGTACCTGTCTTTAATGGTAGCGAAACGGGTTTTGCGCGCTACCGAAAGCGTAATGGCGTTGGTGCTATCGATATCGTATTGTAACAAACCTTGCAGGTTCCAGGCGCTGTTGCTGTTGGCCGGCAGCTGGCTCACCACGTTGTTGGTGTATTGCTGTGCATCAATGCTGTGCCTGTTCATATAGCTTACACCGGCATTGGCTTTTAAGGCCGATGTTAAATGATAAGTATCCTCGGCACCAACGGTGAAGTTATTATCCGCATCGCGACGAACGGGTTCACCTATATTGTGTTCGCGGTGCACATCCTGTTTAAAATGACCAGCTATGCTAAAGCTGTTATTCTTCAAGTCGGTGTTTTCAAACATGATGCTGCTGCCCAGGGTATAGTCATTATAAATGCTGGTGAAGGCATAGGGTCTGGTCATGCTGTTATAGGAAGCGTTGTCAAAACTTTGCAGGTTGTTTTTAAACTGGTCATAGTACCAGCGGGTTTTGATCACGTTGGTACTGTTAATGCGGTTATTGCTGATGAGGTAAAGGCTTTGTGTATCCCAGTTGGGCCATTTCCAAAACCGCGGACTTTTAAACAAGGCATTTGCAGCATCGTTGCCGGCGTAAACAGGTGTGCCTTTGGTACCATGCTGATAGCTGTAACCTACGGCATATTCCTGGTTAGCGGTTGGGGTAAAGCCAACTTTGCCGCTTACGGCTATGTCATTATTATAGGAATTATCGCGGTGTCCGCCATCCTCGTTCTTGGTAGGCGCAAAATCATGCGACAGCGGGTACCAGTTGCGTTTTAACTGTGAAGCCGAAATTTCATAATAAACCTTGCCCAGGTTGGAGCCTATATTGGTATTCAACCGGTAGCCGCCGCTTAACCAGCCGGCAATGGCACTCAGCTCAAATGGTTTTACCGGTTTACGGCTGATAAGATTAATAGCGCCGCCCTCGGCATTTGGACCGTATAAAACGGAAGAGTAACCCTTGGCAACCTGTATTTCTGATAAGTTAAAGGTATTGAAACGTGCCAGATCTACATAACCATCATAAGGCACATACAAAGGCACGCCATCCAGGTAAATGGGAACAGAACGTACGTCGAACCCACGAATGCTCACCGCCGATTCATTCCGGGGGCCTACAGCAGTAAGTGTTACTCCGGGCAACAGGTTTAAGGCGCTTGATACGGTTAAGCGGTTATATCGGTTGATGGTGCCCGAGCTCAACTTATCAGATCGTAAACTATCTTTTGTACCGATGATATTAACTTGGCCAAGCTGGAAAATATGTTTAGATGTGTCCCTATCCTGGGCATTTACGGTAAAATGAAACGAAGTAAGGGAGATTAGAACGGTGATAAGGACAGGTAGAGGTTTTTTCATGTGTATTTTGCGTTATATAAAATAAAATATAACGCAAAATGGCAATTTAAGCTGATTTTTGAAAGTGAAATGAAAGATTTTATTATCTGTGTAAGAATTCGAGCAGTTAAAGTATAAGGTCTGTTGAATTTTCTTTCAAAAACTCCTGTAGCTTTTGGTGCAGTAAATGAAACCGGGTGATAACCCTTACACCATACTCCGTTACCACCGCTTTGCCGCCGCCCTTGCCACCGCGATGCGATACCACCAGCGGTTGACCAAAGTGCTCATTCATGTGGTTTACCATATCCCAGGCTTGTTTGTACGACATTTTCATTTGCAGGGCCGCCTGCCTGATGGAGCCGGAGGCCTGGATGCGTCCCAGCAGTTCCACACGCCCATGACCGAGAACTTTTTCGTCCCCGGTCTCTATCCAAACCCTGCCATTCAATTTAAAAATAGGATCACTCATTATTAATAATGAAAGTAAGGCTATTTTAATAAAAAGGCAAACGAGGAGCAAATTACCGGTGGTATTTTGCTGATTATCATATGCCCTCAGTTTGGCTAAAGCCCTGGTTTTATATTATTTGTTACCCGTTGGCTAAAGCCAACGGCAATGGATAAACAGGACATGAAAATTCATTGCCGTCCCATTTATGGGGCGGGTGAATAATAGCGGATTAGGGCTTTAGCCCAAGTTAGATGCTGAAAATATTTAGATTTGCATTCTGGCAAGCTATTTATGACAACACGGGTTCGTTGCTTTGGGTACCCGCCTTATCTGTATCATTTACAGGATTGGCTTGTTGTTGCTGCTGCAGCTCTTCAAAGTATTTCTTTTTTACAACGGTAGTCATTTTATGGTCGCCGGTATGGCTCCATCCCGGAGGCATTACCATATACAGAAATTTGTTCTTGATGCCCGGCGCTTTGTAAACATCCTTGGCAAGGGCCACTATTTCACCAAAATAAGCATCCAGAAAGCTGTTTTTGATCATCGGGCGACTGATCCCGTATTCGATAGGTATGTTGCGGTCCTCCACCTGATAAGTGCCAAAAACCTTATCCCAGATGTTGAGCAGGTTGCAAAAATTGGTATCCATATAAAGCGGATTGCGGGCGTGGTGTACCCGGTGGTGCGATGGGGTAAGGATAATGTTATTCAGAAAGCCCAGGCGCCCGTCATGTACCAGGTTTTCGCCAATATGGATCATACCACCCCAAAAACCATCAATAAACATGATCACAAACAGCATAGCCGGTGGTACACCCAATAAGATACAGGTGGTAGTACGGATAAAGTCGGCGTAAGGGCCTTCTAAAAAGAAGTGGGCATAACTTACCGAAAGGTTCATGCTTTCGGGCGCGTGATGGGTGGAGTGCAGGCACCAGAACAGCCTAACTTTGTGCCCAAAATAATGATATAAAAAATGGCCGAACTCCCACACAATATAACCATAAATAAACCAATACCAGGTAAATGATAGTTTAAAAATAGCGTACTTTTCAAACAGGCCAATACAAATACCTACCATGGCAATGGATATTACCCGGCCAACAAAAGCGTTGAACACATACGAGAAAAAAGTTAGCTTATAACTGATCACCTTAAAACGCTTGTAAAACGCCGCGCGGATAATTTCGATCACCAGTAAAAAAGGCATAACAGGAACCAGCAAAGCGGTAAAACCCTCGTAAGTAAGCAGTTTATCATAATCGCCCGATTTAAGGATCTGCAGCAAATGGTTAAAGCCAAAGAAGCCGGTGAATTGATGCCATACAGCGTTTAAGAAGTCCATCCGTTAAATTTTTATGCTTGGTTTATAAATGTAAAACGTAATTAATATGTAATTATGTATGTACATAGTAATTTTTTATAAAAGTCTGCAAAATTTATTTACCCTGCAAGTTAAAATCTAAATTTCATGGGCCGCTTTTATAATATCAAAAAGTGATCGTCATCCCGAACAAGGTATAAGGAGAGATATTTTGAAAGCGATATGCTAATTGCTACAAAACTATGCCAGCAGACATTATTGTAATTTTTCGTATATTTATATCAATCAACAGCCCGGTTCCTTTTTTAGGAAAACCGGGCTGTTTTGTTAATACCAAAACAAGACCCAAAAAACCGATCGCTTGGTATGTTTTGTTTGACAATCAGAAAATTAATACTTTTTAAAGTTTTAAAAACAGCTCAAAAACCGTGTTTAAATTTGTTAAAAAGTGTTAAAACGAGAGTTTTTCAAACGTTTTTCATTTGTTTTTGCCCTCTTTTTGGCCAGGAAAGTGTTAAAATTTAAGCTTTAAAAAGTTTTTTGATTAGGGTTTCCAGCTGTTATCTTTCTTATCAGTATCCGGATCATGAGTTGAGCCTAACACCAATTGCTTCACCGGTTTTTTGGCCACGAAGGTAACATTGGTGGTTTTGTTGCCTTTGGCCCAGCAGGCAATACTTTGATGCAGCAATTGCGAGCTGCCATCTTTGTAATATACGGTGAGGTTTATGGGTACAGGCTTGTTGCCAATACTGTTGATGGTCACACTATATTTTTGCAACTGATGGCTTACCTTGCCAATAGCCAGGTTTGGCTGCCCGTTATCAAAAAACCAGCTCTTCCAAAACCAATTGAGGTTGATGCCCGAGCCGTTATTGATACAGTTGAAAAAGTCATAAGGCATTGGGTGTTTACCATGCCATTGGCTAATGTAGTAGTGTAATGCTTTGGTAAACAGCTCATCGCCCAGCATGTCTTTTACGTATAAATAGCCCAGGGCAGGTTTAGGGTAGGTATCAATAAATTTAGCCACGCCGATAAGCTGCGGGGTAAGGGTCATGATAGGTACATCCTGCTCGATGCCGGCGGCGTTCTCGGTTGCAGATACGCCATACGGGTCCACAATACTGGGATCTATAACCGGACTGATGAGCCATTCGCCAATGGTAGCCCAGCCTTCATCCATCCAGCCGTACTTGGTTTCGTTAACGCCCATATAGAAAGGGAACATGGTATGAAATATTTCGTGGTCGGTGAGTTCAATGGCATCAGTTGTATTTTCGAGCGGGTTATCGTTCACCATCATGGGGTATTCCATCTGGTCGAGCCCGTCAAATACGGTTTCATGTGGGTAAGGATACGGCCATTTAGGGAATTGATAGCTCATGGTTTCTACCGTTTTACGAGCATAATTGATTACCTCCAGATAGTCCTTATGCGCGGGATTAAAAACGGCATCAACGCGCGTACGGCGATTGGTTTTGGGATCGACCACTAAACTTGATGCCTTCCAGATGTAATGGTTGCTGGTGGCAAAAACAAGATCGGTAACGCTGTCGGCCTCAAATTTCCAGGTATTGGTAGGGTTGCTCCTGGTGATATCGGCTGCCTCAATATCGGCTTTGGTAATAATATCGGTTACCTTATCGCTGATGCCGGCCTGGTTGATCAGTTTTACGTATTTGGGGTTATAAACCTGTTCTGGGTTTTTTAAGTTCCCCGTGGCCCAAACCTGGTAATTGCCAGGCACGGTGATCTCTGCATTGAAATGGCAAAAATCATTGTAGAATTCCTGCGAACCGAGATAAGGTAATTCGTTCCAACCGTCAATATCGTCATAAACGGCTATCCTCGGGAAAAAATAAGCTACAAAGAAAGCACCAGTGTCGATTTGCCCGGTACGTATGTGCGATGTTTGATTGAGCGTATAAGCGTATTCGATATCAAAATGAGCTTTTTGCCCGGGTGATAAAGGAACAGCCAATGTCATGTTAGTACCTTCTATATGGTGTTTGGCACTGTCCTGTAATTGATTATTAACACTGATTGATCTGATGTGTACGCCATCGGTCAGGTCATTTGCAGATACAGGCATATCGCGAATGGCGCCTTTTTTATATAAATTAGGGTAAAGCTTAAATAATATCGTGTTAAGCGTATCCGGACTGTTGTTAGTATAGTCAATGGTTACTGTGCCAGTAAGATTGCGATTTTGAGGATTAAAACTTATTTTAATGTGATAGTCGGCGGTATTTTGCCAGTAATTTTTACCGGGGGCGCCCGCTTTAGTACGCGTACCTTTGGTATATGTATTTTGCAGATTTGCAGCGATAGGCAGGTTAACCTGCGCATAAGAGATTGTACTGGCGGATAGTAGTGCTATCGTGAGTAATTTTTTGAGGTTAAGCATTAAGCGAAATTATATCAGTTATATTTGAAGGTAAATATAATAAACTCAACAGGCAGCAATGTACATCAGGCAAATAAGTGATTTTAGCATGTTTAAGATTAACAACTCAATACCACCCTTATACTCTATATAAACAAACCAATGACCGCAGAAAAAATGATTATGATAACAGGTAAGCAATACCTGGAACTAAAGCAAAAGCTGGAAAGTGGCGAAGGCCTTACCTATAATATAGGTACGGACAAACATCCAGAGGAGGTGAAAATTATTAATATGTATATGGATACCGATCCTGATTTTACACGTAACCCACGCCAATTTGCTAAAATGCACGAAGATTTAAATATACAGGTAAAAATGGAGTATAAAATTGAGTCTTAAGTCTCAAGTCGGGAGTTCAAGGCCTCAAGTGTTTTTTTGACTTAAAGCTTAGAGCTTAAGACTTCCCCTTAAAACTACCATCCGCCTTTAAAGCCCTCCGTTAAGGCATTTTGGTATTTCTCCAGATCAAATGAATACAGGTATGGAGCTTTATGGGCTCCTCCTTTGCGGGGTTGCTCGGCCCGGTTCAGAATGCCAAAACCTAATATACGGCGCTGAAAGTTGCGTCGGTCCAACTTTTTGTCCAGTATGGTTTCATATAGTTTCTGCAATTCGGGCATAGTAAACTCTCCCGGCATTAGGTTATAACCTATAGGCTGGTAATTTAGCTGAAGCCGTAGTGTATCCAGGGCGGTTTTAAATATGAGTTCGTGATCAAGCAGAAGTGCAGGCATATCGTCCAGATCACGCCAGGTACAAAGTTCAGAAAACTCATCGGCTTGTGGCACCACACCAAAAAAATCAACCAGGGCATAATAACCAATCGATAAAAAACGGTTGGCAAACCAGTTTTGCTCATCGGGTAGGGTATCTCTGTACAGGTCGTGATGGAATTTTGCGCGATCAGGATCGCCAAAAACGTGAAACTGTTGCAAAAATATTTTATCAAGACCGGTACGTTCTTTCAATATACGATTTGCGGCCATTTCAATAGGTTCTTGTTTTTGCACAAAACCACCGGGCAATAACCACTTAGTTTCATCATGGGGTTGCAGCAGTAATACCTTCATTTGCCCTTCATGAAAACCAAAAACAACGCAATCGATAGAAATATTACCGAGATAATTTTTACGTGCTTCTTCGCTATATTCAAAAAGTTGTTCTTTAGTTAACATTTGTGCTATTGTACAAATAAAGTTTGATTATTTAATTATAATAATTACAATTGTGTACTTTATACACCATTGTTTTTGTTTTATTGCAACCAATTTTTATCTGTAACTGTTTATTGAAATAAGCAATTAGTATTCGGTTACAATGGCTTTTATT
Organism: Mucilaginibacter sp. RCC_168; assembly: GCF_041355315.1. Taxonomy (NCBI): domain Bacteria; kingdom Pseudomonadati; phylum Bacteroidota; class Sphingobacteriia; order Sphingobacteriales; family Sphingobacteriaceae; genus Mucilaginibacter; species Mucilaginibacter sp. RCC_168. The sequence continues at coordinate 53,557 of NZ_JBFUPN010000029.1, read as the reverse complement.
TTGTTGATATTTGTTTATCCAATTCTCTTATATCTAAATTAAAAAAATGAAAAAGTGTTTTTCAGCCCGAATCACCAATAAGGTTATTCCGCTTTGTTTTGTGGCGTTGATCTCCTTTTATAAAGCATCTGCCCAAACCAAAACCGAAGATGCTAAAATGAATACTTATGTTACCGGTTTGATGAGTAAGATGACCCTTGATGAAAAAATCGGGCAGCTTAATCTGGTAACTATAGGCGCGGCAACTACAGGTTCGGTAGTAAATAAAGGTGTTGAAGAAAAGATAAAAAATGGCGCAATTGGCGGGGTGTTCGGTATATGGGGGGCCGATCAGGTAAAACAGATCCAGGACCTGGCGGTAAAAAGCACCAGGCTTCATATCCCGCTTATTTTTGGATTGGATGTAATTCACGGGCACCGTACCATTTTCCCTATTCCATTAGGGCTTTCAGCTACCTGGGATATGGGCTTGATCAAGCGTTCTGCACAAATTGCAGCCAAGGAGGCTACTGCCGAAGGTTTAAATTGGGTATATTCCCCCATGGTTGATATCGCGCGTGATCCACGCTGGGGCCGTATCTCAGAGGGCTCGGGTGAGGATCCGTGGTATGGTTCGCAGGTGGCTAAGGCTATGGTACAGGGCTACCAGGGTAGCAGCATGAAAAATGCTGATGCGGTAATGGCCTGCGTAAAACACTTTGCCTTATACGGCGGCGCCGAAGCTGGTCGTGAATACAATACTGTTGATATGAGCCGTATAAAAATGTACCAGGATTATCTGCCGCCATATAAGGCCGCGGTTGATGCAGGTGCAGGTAGTTTTATGAGCTCATTTAATACCGTTGATGGGGTGCCGGCTACCGGTAACCAATGGTTGTTAACCGATGTATTGCGTAAACAATGGGGTTTTAAAGGTTTTGTGGTATCTGATTATACCGCTGTTAATGAAATGACCGCGCATGGATTGGGCGACCTGCAAACCGTATCGGCACTGGCTCTTAAAGCCGGCCTGGATATGGATATGGTAGGCGAAGGCTTTTTAACCACGCTGAAAAAGTCACTAACCGCTGGTAAAGTAACTCAGCAGGAAATTGACCTGGCTTGCCGCCGTGTGCTGGAAGCCAAATACAAATTAGGATTATTTGACAATCCTTATAAATCAATTGATGCAAGCCGCGAAACCAAAGATGTGCTGACAACAGAAAACCGTACAGAAGCACGCAATATCACCAGGCGTTCATTTGTGCTGTTAAAAAACAGTAATCAAACTCTGCCCCTTAAAAAAACAGGTTCAATTGCCTTAGTTGGCCCGCTGGCCAATAACCAGCGAGATATGTTGGGTACCTGGGTAGTTGCCGGCGACTGGCAAAAATCAATCAGTGTAATGCAGGGTATTAAAAATGTAGTAGGTGATGGCGTTACAATTAACTATGCTAAAGGAGCCAACATCACAGAAGATAGCTTATTTATACAGCGACTGAATTTTTTTGGCCAGCAAATGGTAGCGGTTGATCCTAAGCCTGCAGATGAACTGCTGAAAGAAGCAATTGAAGCCGCTAAAAAATCAGATGTGATCGTGGCTGTGGTTGGTGAATCACAAAGTATGTCGGGCGAATCATCAAGCCGCTCGGATATCGATATTCCCGAAAGTCAAAAAAATATGCTGAAAGAACTGGCTAAGCTGGGTAAGCCGTTGGTTATTGTATTATTTAATGGCCGTCCTCTTACTTTAACCTGGGAGGATAAACACGCCAGTGCCATACTTGATGTTTGGGCTCCGGGAACCGAGGCGGGCAATGCAGTAGCCGATGTATTGTTCGGTGATTATAACCCTGCCGGGAAAATCACAGCTACCTTTCCGCGCAGCGTAGGTCAGATACCTATTTATTATAACCACAAAAACACGGGCAGACCATACACCGGCGGCCCATCGAAATTCAAATCAAATTATCTTGACATTTCAAACGACCCGCTTTATCCCTTTGGGTATGGTTTAAGCTACACCACTTTTGGATACAGCGATGTTAAACTTAGCAAAACAATACTAAAGGGTAATGAGAGCCTCACAGCAACCGTTACCGTTACTAATACAGGTAAATATGCAGGCGAAGAAGTAGTTCAGCTTTATATCAGCGACCCTGTAGCCAGCATTAGCCGGTCGGTAAAAGAATTGAAAGATTTTAAAAAGATAAGCCTGCGGCCAGGAGAACAAAAAGAAGTGTCATTTACGGTTACTCCAGATGAGCTTAAGTTTTATAACAGCCAGCTTAAATATGATTGGGAAGCGGGTAAATTCGTTATCCAGATAGGTACAAATTCCAGTGATACACACAATGCTTCAGTACAATGGAATAAGTAATGAATTAAGCATTTTAATGAACCACAAAGAGCGGAGATATTATAATATCTCCGCTCTTTGTGGTTTTATGGAATAAGGATTTTAAATGCTGATAATTGTTTTATTGACAATTATATAAAATTGTAAAAAGTTGTAAATGTTTGTATAACAGTTATATATAATTTTTTATAAATGTAATAATGACATTATTGGGGATTTTAAGGATATTTTTAACACTTAAAAATGAAATCGATTGCGTGAAAAACCAGATGGCTCAGCGCCGAAAAAAATATAGTTTTTATACTCGTCTATTAATAATTATTGTTCTTCATCAATTTTTGGAGGTATAGAATCGTTAGTAGCAACAATTTTACATTGTTATATTTTTATAGAAATAGGTATTTTGTTGATGATTTGTTAATAAAGGTATCTCAAATCATCATGTTTTACTGCTATAATGATTTACTAATAATTAATTTGCAAATCTGTATTTTTCACTTGTGTAAACAATACACTCTCATTACATTAGATGAATAGCCAATATAAATTTCTGAGGTATCAGAAATCACACTGAATCTAATATTATTATAACATTTTAGTCTTAAATAACTCAACCCACAAGGGCGAGCAAAAGTGGATGATAGCGGGGAATAAGTTTAAAATTTATTACGGGAAGATCATATGATAAAACTTTTACACTCATTATTTTTCGAATCTTTAAAATTTAGTTGTCGCTATTTTAAAAGCCACATTACTAGGTTTTCTGTTTCCGGCCAGCAATTCATCCCAGAATATTTTATAGTCCCATTATTAACTTAAAACTTCATTTATCGACTTACAATCTTAAATCAAATATATTAATCAACTAAATCTCAATCTCATGTTTAAAAGTTTACTCCTAAAAGGAAGATTCCTTGGTGTGCTGTTATGCTGCCTGGTTTCTTCGTTGGTAGTTACAGCACAAACAAAGTACAAGGGTAAGGTTATCGGCAGCGACGATAAACTACCCGTAGTAGGTGCGTCGGTACGCATCAAAGGTACTACTACAGGTTCTGTAACAGACGTTAACGGCGAATTTACGCTAAGCCTAAGCCCGGGCAATACGCTGGTAATTTCATACATCGGTTATCAAACAACCGAAGTAAAAGTGGGTACTGATGCTAATATCAGGATCACGCTGCAAGCGGGCAGCAACTCACTGAACGAAGTTGTGGTTACCGGTTACGGCTCTCAACGTAAAAAGGATATCACCGGTTCGGTAGCTATTGTTAACGTGGCCACCATGAAATCGGTGCCTGCAGGTAATACATCTTCTTTATTGCAAGGGCAGGCATCAGGTGTAACGGTTACCAACTCTGGTCAGCCGGGCGCTGCAACCTCGGTAAATATTCGTGGTGTGGGCTCAATTTTTAGCACAGCACCATTAGTTATTATTGACGGTACGCCTGGTAAATTAGATGATATCAACGTAAACGATATCGAATCTTTACAAGTGTTAAAAGATGCAGGTTCGGCATCTATCTATGGTGTACGTGGTTCAAATGGTGTAATTGTTGTTACAACAAAAAAAGGTAAATCAGGTAAGGCTACCATTACTTATGACGGTTTTTATGGTACCACCAGACCACTAAAAGATGGTTTTAAACTGGCGGATACCAAAACCTACATGGAGGCCGAGTTTGAGTCGTACAGAAATGATGGAAAAATAGGTGGTGGGCCGAAAGGCAATCCGAGCGCCCAATTTGATCCACAGGGAACAGGTACATGGACTATTCCTGACTTTATTTCTCCTGCAGGTGCCAAAATAGGTGATCCAGGTACTACGGCGGCAGATTATACCTTAAACCCTTTAACCGGCGTAGGTAACCAGGTAACTATGGCTAATAAACAAGGCACCGACTGGTTTCATGAAGTATTTAAACCTGCTCCAACCACTATACATAATATTACAGCCAGTGGAGGTAATGATAAATCAACCTATTTAATGTCTGTTGGTTATTTAAACCAACAGGGTACATTGATTGGTACATACGAAAAACGTTACTCTACAAGGATCAATACCAACTTTAACCTTGGAGATCGCGTACGTGTAGGCGAAAATGCTTATTTGTTTAACAAGAACAACCCTACAATGGGTACTGCTAACCAGAATGAAGGTAACCTGGTTTCTTATATTTATCGTGAACCACCTATAATCCCGGTTTATGATATTAAAGGTAATTATGCAGGGTCAAGATCAACCGGGTTAAGTAACTCTTCAAATCCTGTTGCTATTGCTCAGCGTAGCCTGGCCAATAGCAAGTTGAGAGGTAATAACCAAGACTGGCAAATACAGGGTAATCTTTTTGCAGAGGTAGACATAGCTAAGCATTTTACTGCCCGTACACAATTTGGCGGTACTGTTGATAACTATTATAATCGTTATTTTAACCCAACACCGTATGAAAATGCTGAAGGTAATACAGGAGCAAATTCATACCAGGAAATTTCAGGGTACCGTAGCAGCTACACCTGGACTAATACTTTAAATTATAACCAACAATTTGGCAAACATAGCTTAAAGGTATTATTAGGAGAGGAGTCGATCAATAACTATGGCCGTCAGGTACAGGCTGGCCGGGGTAATTACAATATAATCGATCCGGATTATATACAATTAAATACAGGTTCGCCTTCCGGGCAAACAAATACCAATAATTTCCTGGATTATAACGTGTTTTTCTCCAATACTATCCAATCATATTTTGCAAGGTTAGATTATGCATTTGATGATAAGTATTTGTTAAGTAGCACAATAAGACGAGATGGTTCGTCTTATTTCGCTCCGGGTTACAGATACGGAACTTTCCCTTCAGTAACTTTAGGCTGGAGAATTTCAAAAGAAGATTTCCTGAAAGGTGTTAGTTGGATAAATGATCTGAAATTACGCGGTGGTTATGGTTCATTAGGGTCACTGAGCGGAGTGGCAACGCAGCCTTATAATGCATACGATCTATATACAGCAGGGCCGGGTACACAATATTATGATATTAATGGTACAGGTAACATCGCAAATTTAGGATACTCACTTACACAAAAAGGTAATAAACAAACTACCTGGGAAACTGATAAAGAGTTAAATATTGGTATTGATGGAACAATCCTGAATAATGCGATTGATTTTTCATTTGAGTATTATAAAAAAACAACTTCAGGGTTATTATTTAGATCACAAAAACCTGCCCCTGCCGGTATTCCAAATCCTCCTTATATCAATGCTGGAAATTTAGTAAACAAAGGTTTTGATGCCAGTGTAAATTATCATGGTAATATTGACCAGCTCAAATTTACGGTTGGGCTTAATTTTAGCCATTACAGTAATTTAGTGAAGTCGCTAAATTCAGGTGTGCCTTATCTTGATGTTAATAGTGCAGGCTCAACCCGTTTGCAAAATTTTGTACGCTTGCAGCCAGGTCAACCGGTTGGGGAATTTTTTGGCTATCAGGTATTAGGATTATATCAAAGTCAGGCCGATGTTGATAATTCTCCTGGATATAGCGGTGCTAAACCTGGTTTATTCAAATTAAAAGATGTTAATGGCGATGGAAAAGTAAACCAGGATGATCGTACATTTATTGGAAATCCAAACCCTAAATTTACAGGAGGCTTAAACTTAGGCGCCAGCTATAAAGGGTTTGATTTTAGCGCCTTCTTCTACGGTGTTTACGGTAATAAAGTAGCTAACTATGTTAAATACTGGACCAGCTTCCCGGCCGTATTTGATGGTAACGTAAGTGCCAACATCTTGACTGATTCATGGCATGCGGGTGCTGATAACAGTAAAGCCACTATCCCGGTTCTAACCAGGGCCGCTAATATTGGTAACACTGGTGCGTTTAACTCATTTTATATTGAAAATGGTTCGTTCCTTAGGTTAAAATCATTACAAATTGGCTACACCCTATCTCCTGAAGCATTAAGAAAAATTGGTTTATCCAAGGTACGGGTGTTCGTATTAGGAAATAATCTTTTTACAATTACCAAGTATACTGGTTTGGATCCTGAATTACAGAATTCAGCTCTTAACAACAGTACTGCAGGTGATAACACCAGTTTTGGTATCGACTTCGGAAATTATCCGGCAAACGAAAAGAGATACAGTATAGGTGTACAGGCGACGTTTTAATGTTTAATGTTTTTAGCGAAAAGAAATTATGAAAAAAATACATTTAAAAGTCATAGTACCTCTGGTTTTAGTGGCGCTATGCTTAGCATATAGTTGTAAAAAGAATCTATTAAGTCAAACACCACAGGGGCAATTACTACCGGCCCAAATTTCAAATGCTGCGGGTGTAAACGGTATTTTAATTGGGGCTTACTCCTTATTAGATGGTGTAGGTGGTATAGGAGGTGGTTCAAACGCTTCCGGCTCAAACTGGATGTTCGGTAGTATAGCTGCAGGAGACGCCTATAAAGGTTCACAACCATCAGATGGTGGTCAGGATGCATTACCTGTAGGTAATTTTACAGCAAATACCTCCAATGTTTATGTAAGAGACAGATATACTTTACTGTTTGACGGTGTTGCCAGATCAAATGACGTGTTGCGCACTATTCCTCTGGCTAAGGATTTGGCTGCTTCTGATGCTAAAACTATAGCAGCAGAGGCTAAGTTCCTCCGTGGTTTTTATTATCTGGAATTGAGAAAAATGTATGGTCAGGTACCTTATGCGGATGAAACAACAACCGATTACAATTTGCCCAATACTGCCGAAATCTGGCCAAAAATAGAAGCCGATTTTAAAGCAGCAATGGCTGATCTGCCTGCTACTCAACCGCAAAAAGGCCGTGCGAATAGTTGGGCTGCCATGGCATATTTAGCAAAAACTTACATGTTTGAGCATAAATATGACGATGCGTTACCATTGTTTCACCAGTTGATTTCAAGCGGCGTGACAGCACGTGGTCAAAAATATGCGTTAAACCCAATTTTTCAGACAAACTTTAGTCCGGAAGGCTCGCAAAAAAACAGTGCAGAGTCAGTATTTGCTGCTCAAAACTCTGTAAATGATGGCTCAAACGGTCAAAATGGTAATGCAGGTGATGATCTGAACTTTCCATACGGTGGCCCTGGTGGTTGCTGCGGTTGGTTTAACCCTTCACAATCATTAGGTAATTCATTTAAAACCGATGCCAATGGTTTGCCTTTATTTGACACCTTTGATACAGTGGGCCAGGATGTAAGTAATGGTTCAACACCATGGACCGGGAATGTTGACCCTCGTTTAGATATCACTGTTGGCCGTCCTGGTATTCCTTTCCTTGATTGGGGCAACCCAGCTCCGGGATGGATCCGTGACCCTACAGATGGTGTGTTTAATCCGCGTAAGAATGTTTATTCACAATCTGAAAAAGGATCTAACTCAGATAATACTCCGGGTGTATGGAACAACGTACAGTTAACATCAAATAATATTAACCTGATGCGTTATTCAGACATCCTTTTAATGGCAGCCGAAGCTGAAATTGAAGCTACTACAGGCGGAAACCCGGCCACTGCATTAGATGATGTTAACCAGGTTAGAACAAGAGCTGCCAACCCAGCCGGTTGGGTTTATAAAAATTCAACTTATGCACCAGGGACATCAACCTATACGGTGAATGGTACGCCTGCTGATAAGTATAAAGTTAGCCCATATCCGGCAGGTGCTTTTGCTGATAAAGCTTATGCCCGTAAAGCCATCCGTTTTGAAAGAAAAATTGAACTGGCTATGGAAGGCATGCGTTTCTTTGATTTACAACGCTGGGATGGCACTTCTGTTGCCCTGCCTAACGGTGCAGCTACGGGCGACGGTAGCATGGCTGCCGAGATCAATGCATTTTTTACTTATGACGTGAGAATTAACTCACAATTACAGGGAGCTAAATTTACCAAAGGGGTAAATGAATACTATTTTATCCCTCAGTCGCAGATTGACTTGTCAAAATCATTAGCCGGCGGTAAAGGTGTATTGGTTCAAAATAAAGGTTATTAACTTAAACCTGTTATAAATTTATAATTGTAATTTTAGGTGGAGATATTTATCTCCACCTTTTTTATAGCCTGATCGTAAAATTTCATGAAGTACAGCGCCCCATTTTTATGTCTTTTCCTTTGTGCGTTTATGGCCTGTAAAAAGCCAACTCTATTTGAAAAAATACCCTCATCATATTCCGGGATCACCTTTAGTAATACCATAGTTGAAAACGAGAAAATAAACCCCCTCACCATGCTTAATATTTATAATGGTGGCGGCGTAGGCATAGGCGATTTTAACAACGATGGTCTCCCGGATATTTATTTTATAGGTAATGCCGTGCCTAACCGTTTATACCTCAATAAAGGTAATATGAAATTTGAGGATGTTACTGTAAAAGCAGGGGTAGGCGGCAAAGGCGGCTGGGGGCGTGGTGTTGCTGTTGTGGATATAAACAATGACGGACTGCCCGATATCTATGTATGCAATACTTTATTGGATGACTCTGTTAAAAGAACCAACCTTTTATATGTAAACCAGGGAGTTGGTACCGACGGTATACCCCGGTTTAAAGAGATGGCCAAAGAGTACGGCCTGGATATTAATATACACTCCACCATGGCCTCATTTTTTGATTATGATAATGATGGCGACCTGGATATGTATCTTACCGTTAATGAAGCCGTAGCCAGTGATAACCAGAGCACTTTCAGGCCAATTATAACAGATGGTAGTCATCGCAGTACCGGCAGGCTTTATCGCAATGATTGGAACCCGGTATTAAAGCACGGTGTATTTACCAACGTATCCAAACAGGCGGGTATCACAATTGAAGGCTATGGACATGCCGCAAGCATAGCCGATATTAATAACGATGGCTGGAAAGACATTTACGTAACCAACGATTTTTTACCCAATAACATATTATACATCAATAATCACGATGGCACCTTTACCGATAAAACGAAGGAATACTTTAAACATACTTCTTTCAGTTCGATGGGCCAGGATATTGAAGATGTAAATAATGATGGGCTGCCCGATGTGTTTGAGGTTGATATGAACCCCGAAGATAATTACCGGAAAAAGATGTTCATGCCGCCAAATAATTACCAGATATTTCAAAACTTCGACCGGTATAAATACCAGTATCAATATACACGCAATACCTTACAAATCAATCAGGGATCACGGTTAGGACAAAATGACTCTATTGGTGATCCTATTTTTAGTGAAACGGCCTTTCTTAGTGGTGTAGGACAAACAGACTGGAGCTGGGGACCCATGCTTACAGATTTTGATAACGATGGCTATCGTGATTTGGTGATAACAAATGGTTATCCACGTGATGTAACCGATCACGATTTTATTGTATTCAGGCAGCAGGCCTATTCCGTAGCATCAACCAAACAAGTACTTGATCAAATACCCATCGTTAAAATACCTAATTACGCATTTAAAAATACTAATGGCTTACAGTTTGAAGATGTAACCAAAAGCTGGGGTTTGGATCTCCCGTCATTTTCAAACGGAGCGGCCTATGCCGATCTTGATAATGACGGCACCATGGATATGATCATCAATAACATTGACGATGAGGCATTCATCTATAAAAACACCGCACGTGAAAAAGATAAAAGCAATAATCACTATTTACACATACAGTTTCATGGCGGTAGTCAAAACCTGGGTGGTATAGGAGCCAAAGCCAATATTTATTATGATCATGGTAAACAGCAGGTGTATGAAAATATACCTTACCGGGGTTATTTGTCAACCATACAAAATATCGCTCATTTTGGTTTGGGTAAGATAACCGGGCTCGATTCGGTTGTGATCAGATGGGATAATGGCAAAAAGCAGGTATTGTTAAATGTAAAAGCCGATCAAACATTGAAGGTAAACATTGCCGATGCTAAAGAGAACTATAATTATAACCATCCGGTCATCAATAAATCATCTTTGTTTAAGGAGGTAACTACATCCGCGGGTATCACCTACAAGCATCAGGATAAGGACTATGTAGATTTTAACGTCCAGAAGCTGATACCTCATAAGTTATCAGAATACACACCCGCAGTGGCAGTTGGCGATGTAGATGGCAATGGTTTTGACGATATGGTGATTGGAGGCACAACCCAATATCCGGCCCAGGTATTATTGCAGCAGGCCAATGGCAAATTTATACAGCGTGATCTGCTGCCGCGAACAATGGATGTGCCGTTAACTGTCAATTCAATCTCGGCTCATAACGACTTTTTATCGCAAAAGGTTAGGGTTAGGGATGAAGGGATCCTGCTTTTTGACGCCGATGGAGATGGTCACCCCGATTTATATATTGCCAGCGGAGGTTTTGAAAGTGAACCCGGGTCGGTAAATTACCAGGACAGGGTGTATCTGAACGATGGTAAAGGAAATTTCAAACTGCAGCCAGATGCGCTGCCAAAAAACTTCACCAGCAAATTATGTGTTAAAGCTGCTGATTTTAATAGAGATGGCAAACTTGATCTTTTTGTATCCGGTCGTGTTGATCCCTGGAACTATCCCAAACCTGTTTCAAGTTTTGTTTTACGTAACGACAGTAAAAAAGGCGCTATAAAATTTACAGATGTATCGGCAACAGTTGCCCAGGCATTAAAAAACGTTGGTTTGGTATGCGATGCCACCTTTACCGACTTTAATAATGATGGCTGGCCAGATTTGATACTTACTGGAGAATGGATGCCCGTCACTTTCTTGAAAAACGATCATGGCACTTTCAAAAATGTAACCAATAATACCGGGGTTGAAAATAAACTGGGTTGGTGGAACACCATTGCTGCCGGCGATTTTGATCATGATGGTGATATCGATTATATAGTGGGTAATACAGGCTTAAATACTTTTTATAAGGCTACGGATCAGTATCCTGTATTTATTACCGCGAAGGACTTTGATAATAACGGCAGTTACGATGCTTTTCCATCCGTTTTTCTGAAAGATCAGCAGGGAGAAATGAAAGAATTTCCGGTTAACGGGCGCGATGATATTGTAAAACAAATGATCAGCATGCGTATCCGGTATCAGAACTACAGATCTTTAGCAGTAGCGACAATGGATTCGGTGATAACCCCCGAAATGCGGAAGGGCGCTATAAGGGTAAAAGCAAATTACCTGCAGTCATGCTACTTGCGTAATGATGGTAATGGTAAGTTTACGCTTATACCGTTACCACTGGAAGCCCAAATGTCTGAACTATGTGGTATTACGGTTGATGATTTTGATGGTGATAGTAACCTGGATGTGGCCATCAGCGGTAATGATTTTGGCACAGAGGTTACCACCGGCCGTTATGATGCCTTTAATGGTTTGATACTCAAAGGTGATGGCAAAGGCGGCTTTAAACCGCTTACATTACAGCAAAGCGGTCTTTACATACCAGGTAATGGCAAAGCATTGGTAAAGCTAAAAGGGGCAAGGGGTAATTATTTGCTGGCCGCCACCCAAAACCGTGATGTGATGAAACTATTTGAATTAAAACGACCGGTTAAAACGGTTACCCTGCAGCCATTGGATATGTATGCGGTTATTAAATACAAAAATGGCAAAATGAGCAGGCTGGAGTTTTACAACGGTAGTTCTTTCTTGTCGCAGTCTGGCAGATTTTTTAATATTGAGAACAATATGGCATCGGTGACTATAACAGATAGCAATGGCCACCAAAGAAACATACAGCTTAATTAACCATACATGAAGTGCTTTAAAATAGTTACAGTCTTAGCCGGTATTTTTTTACTTTTTAGTTGCAGCGATAAAAAGAAAGCCGCGTTAATGAAAGATGCCGATGTAATACATCAAAACGTTGACCAGTTAACGCAAATAATCATATATGATGTATTTACCCCACCGGTAGCCAGTCGTATTTATGGTTATACTACGCTTGCAGCTTATGAAGCTGTACGTTATGAAAACCCCGATTATAACTCAATTACCGCGCAACTTAGAGGTTTTGGTGAACCACCTAAGCCACAAAAGAATAAAAAGTACAATTTTACCCTGGCCGCTACAAAGGCATTTTTTACGGTAGCACATAAGGTTACCTTTTCTGTTGATACACTGAAAAAGTATGAGAATAAGGTATTTACCAGTTACAAAGACAACCTTGACGATTCCACTTATGCGCGTTCTATAGCATTTGGCGAGCAAATTGGTAAATACATATTAAAGCGGGCCTCTGTTGACAATTACCCCCAAACACGCGGCAAACCACGTTTTTTAGGCAACGATAACCCTGGCCAATGGCACCCAACTCCTCCAGACTACCTGGATGGGGTAGAGTTTTGCTGGGGCACCATGCACACTTTTGCGGTGGATACCTCAACCAATTTCCCGCTGCCGCCTCCACCACCATTTAGCGAGGACAAAAACAGCGCCTATTTTAAACAGAATGTAGAGGTATATCAGCAAAGTAAAAATCTGACCAAAGAACAGATCGATATAGCCAAGTTTTGGGACGATAATCCCTTCGTAATTCAGCATAGCGGGCATGTGATGTTTGCCAATAAAAAAATTACACCCGGGGGCCACTGGATAGGCATTACCGCTATTGCCTGTAAACAAACACATGCCGATGTAGTGAAAACAGCACAGGCCTATGCTTTAACGTCCATAGCGCTTTTTGACGCGTTTATATGTGGCTGGCAGGTGAAATATGATCTTAACTATATCAGACCGGTAACTGTTATTAACGATAAAATCGATCCTAATTGGTTACCCATGCTGCAAACGCCTCCGTTCCCTGAATTCCCAAGTGGGCATAGCGATATCAGTGGTGCATCGGCAGTGATATTAACCCACATTTTTGGCGATAACTTCGCTTACCAGGATACCAGCGACTTGCGATATATTGGTATGCAGCGCCATTTTGATTCGTTTTTAAAAGCTTCTGACGAAACTTCAATCAGCCGTTTTTATGGAGGCATACACTATCGTTACAGTGTTGACCAGGGCGCGGTGCAAGGCCGTCAGGTTGGTGAATACATCTGGAAAAAATTAAAACTTAAAAAATAGCTGGCAGACAATTCTATGAGAAAAAGCTATTGTGTAACATTTTATATGGTGTTGTTTATTGCAGTGTTGTCTGGTATAACTCTAATAAACAGCTGCAAAAATAAAACCAAACAGCCTTATCAATTAACGGGTAATGTACTGGTAGATGGGCAAAACCTGGCCCAGGCAAAATGTACAAGATGTCATGCTTTGGTACCCGCCAATGCCTTGAGCAAAGATGTTTGGGAAAGGCATGTATTGCCTTATATGGCAAGTTTTATGCATATTTCTATTTATGGGTCAACCTATTTTAAACAGAATATGACCGATACTTCCGGTGCATCCTTACAGGAATGGCTGGCCTTGGTAGCCTATTATAAAAAAGCCGCACCTGATACGGTTGTTTCTGCACCAAAGCCCACTCCATTGATCAGTGATTGGGCAGGGTTTGCGCTAAAAAAACCAGAGCCTGTAAATTATAACAGCTTTACCACCATGGTAGCGGTAAATCCTTACACGCATAAACTGTACAGCGCCGATTTTACTAACAATAAGCTACTTAGCTGGGATAATAGTTTAAAACCAGATTCGCTGGGTACATTACCGTCACCTGCGGTAAGTGTGAATTTTACAAAAGATACAGCGGGTAACAATGCCGGGTACTTTACCTGTGTCGGCCGGTTGGAGCCAGCCGATTTCCCCAACGGTAAAATTGTAAAAGTAAATCTGGATGCCAAAGAATTAAACAGCGATCAAACCTTTGTAGCGTCGGACTTACCCCGGCCCCAGCAAACCGCGTTTGCCGATTTTAATAAGGACGGGCTTACCGATATGGTAATTTGTGGGGCAGGCAAGCTGAAAGGTGGTGTATTTCTGTTGAAACAGAATGCAGATCACACTTATGATCAGGAGAAAATTTATGATAAACCTGGGGCTATTCAGGCCATTGCAGGCGATTTTAATAAAGATGGCTGGCCCGATGTTATTGTACTCATAGGTAGCGGTGATGAAGGCCTATGGCAGTTTTTAAACGATCATAACGGGGGCTTTACTAAAAGAAACCTGTTGCGTTTTCCACCTGTATATGGATCATCCGGCTTTCAGCTGGCTGATATGGATCATGATGGCAATCCAGACCTGATCTATACCTGTGGCTATAACTATCGCGACTCCCGGCGGATAAAACCCTTTCATGGCCTGTATATCTATACTAATACTGGCGACTGGAATTTTAAACAGCGCTGGTTTTATCCTATCAATGGTTGTACCAAAGCCATAGCTACGGATTTTGATGGTGACGGCGACCTGGACATTGCCACCATAGCCTTCTTCGCCGATATGAAGAATACCCCTGCCGAAGAATTTATATATTTTGAACAGGTTAAACCTTTTGATTTTAAACCACATGCCATTCCGGTAAGCCAGTACGGTCATTGGATGTGTATGGAAGTAGCCGATCAGAATAACGACGGAAAGCCTGACATTATATTGGGCAATTATTCGAGCGGATTTTTATTTATACCAGGATTTAAACCCACATGGGATAAAAAGTTACCTTTGATAGTGCTCGAAAATCACACCAAAAAATAAGTATAAAAGCTGCACCCTGCTTATGTTTGCCAAAATGGAAATGTGTACATGACTAAAAACTACAGGATGCCGGTAAACAGATTGTGTTTACTGCCAACTATAATGCTATGCCTAACGCTGCTAACCAACGGCTGTTCGAACAATAACAATACCACCACCCAAGGTAATAACGAATACTTAGCCAAAGGGAAAAAGCTGGCCGCAACGCATTGCGCAAGTTGCCACCAGCTCCCTGATCCCTCATTATTGGATAGTACAACCTGGGAAACAGGCATTATGCCCGCCATGGCCCCCAAATTTGGTTTCAAAAGCTTTATGGGTAACTACCTGGTATCGGCAAATACCAGTATATCCAAGGAAGATTGGTATAAGATACTGGCGTATTATAAAAATACATCGCCCAAAAAACTGGTCATACCCAAGCCTAATGCAGTAAAGGATTGGGCCATATTTAGCCTCAGGCAATCCCAGAACGTAGATCGCAAAGGATTGCAGGCGATGACAACCATGGTTGCTTATAATCCCAATGATGATTTCATTTACACAGGCGGTGCAGGCAATAACCTGTACAAATGGAACAGCAATCTGCAACCTACCTTGGTCAGAAGGTTTCAATCGCCGGTTACGGATATCAATTTTTTTAAATCAAAGAACCAACCCAACGGGGCTGTTATTACCTGCATTGGTATACTGCCGCCTAATGATGCCCTGAAAGGAAAGCTGATCAATATCAACCTTGACAAGCCTGCCAAAAACGACTCAACCCTAATTACCGATAGTTTACCCAGGCCTGTAAAAAGTGCTTATGCTGATTTTAACCGGGATGGACTTACCGACTATGTATCCTGCGGTTTCGGGCGCGATCGTGGCGGTTTGTATGTGATGCAACAACAGACCGGGGGCAAATTCAGCAAAAAAATATTGCGAGCATTACCCGGCGCTACACAGGTTTTTACCGGCGATTTTAACCATGATGGTTGGTCCGATATCGCCTGCCTGTTTGCCCAGGCCGACGAAGGGATCTGGATGTTCCTGAATGATAAAAAAGGTGGTTTTACCAGTCAGAATTTACTGCGTTTCCCCTCAGTATATGGCTCCAGTAGTTTTCAGCTCATTGATATAAATCATGATGGCCTGCTGGATATTGTATATACTTGTGGCGATAACAACGATTTTTCGCCGGTATTTAAACCTTACCATGGCGTGTATATTTTTACCAACCAGGGTAACTGGAAATTTAAGCAAACCTATTTTTACCATATCAATGGCTGCTCAAGGGCCATTGCCACTGATTTTGACCATGATGGCGACCTCGACATTGCGGTGATCGCTTTTTTTCCTGATTTTAAGTACCATCCCGAAGAAGGTTTTACCTATCATGAGCAAACCAACCCAGGAAAATTTAAGGTTCATGCCTTACCCATTAGCCAATATGGCCGCTGGATAGCCATGGATGTAAATGATATCGACCATGATGGTTACCCGGATATCATCCTGGGAAATTTTTCATTTGGGGCGAAGGGACTGATGGTACAAAAAGATGTGGAACCCAGTTGGGACCTTTACCAGCCTTTCATCGTGCTGCACAATAATGCCGGAACCAGTATGATGCCAAAGTATAAGTAAAAAACTTTTTAAACCTTAAATTTTAACAACTTTCTGTCCAAAAATGGGTTGAAAACATTCGAAAATTTATTTGAAACCATCGATTTTAACACTTTTTAACAAATTTTGATCCCGCTTTGAAGCGTTTTTAAAACTTTAAAAAGTATTAATTTATTGATTATCAAATAAAAGGGAAAAATGGTAGGTTTTGGCCTTGTTTTCTCTTAGCACAACGGCCCGGTTTGCTCTTTTTATGAGCAAACCGGGCCGTTGTATTAATATAAAAGTACGAAAATTTATGGTCAAAAGCAAATGGGGATAGTACCCAAACCGGCGTATTGCCATCACCAATACAAAGCCTAACTTTGCCTGTAAAATAATTGAATGAACACTGCTGATATACTGATCATAGGCGCCGGCGCCGCAGGTCTGATGGCTGCCCGCGAACTGGCCACCACCGGCAAAAAAGTAATAGTACTGGAAGCGGATAACCGTATAGGAGGTAGGATCTATACAGAACATGATGCTATTACAGGAAAATATATGGAGCTGGGGGCTGAGTTTGTACATGGCGACCTGCCGGTTACCCTCGGTTTATTAAATGAAGCCGGTATTAAATACCGTTCCGCTTCAGCAGAAATGCTGCAGTATGCCAATGGCGCATTTTTGGAAGATGAATCATTTATTGAGCATTGGGATCTGCTCATCGACAGATTGAACAGTTTGCAGCAGGATATCAGTATCGGGGAGTTTATGCTAAAGGAGTTTCCAGGCGGTAAGTATGCCCGGATGCGCACCTCGGTACGGCAATTTGTATCGGGTTATGATACCGGTGATCCGCAGAAGGCCAGTTGTTTTGCCCTGCGCAAGGAGTGGCAACATGAGGATGACAGCGCCCAGTACCGTGTGGAAGGAGGGTATGTAAGCCTGATGAATTACCTGGCTGCCGAATGCAAAGCTCATGATGGCGAAATATTGTTGCATAGCATTGCAAAAGACATTTATTGGGAACCCGGGAAGGTGAGCGCGATCACCGCTGATGGAACAACCTACCACGCCCAACAGTTGATACTGGCTGTACCGCTTGGCATTTTAAAAGCAAGCGAAGGGCAAACCGGCGCGATAACTTTTCATCCGCCGCTTAAAGCGCATGCAGAGGCTATACAGCGGATGGGTTTTGGTGCGGTGATCAAAATATTATTGAAGTTTGACGAGCCTTTCTGGTACAGTGAACAAACCAAAGAACATATTGGCCGGAGTCTTGATAATATAGGCTATCTGCTTTCGCAGGAAGAGATACCCACCTGGTGGACACAGTTTCCTGAACGCTCCAGCGTATTTACCGGTTGGATAGGCGGCCCAGATGCCGAAGCCAAAAAGGACATGACCGATGAGGACATATTGCAGCAAAGCCTACAATCGCTGGCCAATATTTTTAAGTTGGGGGTAGACGAATTGCAGCAACGACTTAAAACCTGGCGGATAATGAACTGGACAGCCAAACCATTTACGCGGGGCTCATACGCTTATGATACGGTTAATGCATCTGCCTGTCGCCATACGCTGAATGCCCCGGTTGATAATACCCTGTTCTTCGCCGGCGAATACCTTTACGAAGGCACGGCTATGGGAACTGTGGAGGCAGCGCTAACAAGTGGAAAGGGCGTAGCGGGAATGATTATATCACAGGTGCATTGATGGTTACTACTAAGGCGTCACCCAACCCTCTCCAAAGAGTAATAGCTAAACCGATGCGTTAAATCCGGAATCAAACATCCGATATCCAAAATCAGGATGCTTTCCAGTAATTGCCTGATACGATGATCATGTCCAGCATTTTAATGCTGTTATCATAATAGTCGTAATCCTTCAATTTAAAAGCCACAAGGTAATCCCATAGTTTATTGAGCCATTGTTGGTTGCTTTTATCAACCGCGGCCGATACGGTAAAGGGGGCAATAAAGCTCAGCGCTTCAAAATACCGCCCTTTAATATCATTACCGGCCAGTGTGTATCCCGCCGAAATATTATCGGGGTTACCATTGGCGGTTTCCCGGATCCAGCGGTTTATTTTATCGGCGAAAGTCTTGGCCCTTTTATCGCCGTAAAGAAGATAGTCACTGGCTACGCGCCAGGGTACGCGGCAGGCATTGTAGTTATAAACTCCATCGTAGGGCGATTCGAGGTAATTGCGCTGTGCCGGGTGAGGGGTTTTATTGATGCCGCGGATAAAGTCGGGCACCAGGCCCGCATCGGGACTGTATTGGGCCTGCATAGCCGCAAACAGGCGATAAGTATTGTCGGTTACTGATTTCCATTTGCCATTATGCAAAGTTGCCTCAAAGGCCTTAAAATGGCTCGGCATAAAGTCGGATGAGCGCATGTCAAAGTAATCGGCACTATCGTATTCAATGGCATCGCTCAGCAAAACAGAATAGGTTTTCTGGTTGATCTCATGCTGCATGATGGCCGCTATGATATTGCGGGCTTCGTGCAGGTAATTGATTGTCCCGGTATTGCCCCATTGCCTGGCGGCCAGCAGCAGGGAATAAGCAATGTCCATATCGCCGTCGGCGGCGGTGCTGCGGTCCAGATCCTTGCAGCCTTTTACCTGCGCCCAGGCCATCAAGTAGGGGGATGTTTTAGCGGGATGGGCCTTGTAATATTGGTAAAGACCATTGAACGTATCCTGTGCGTTTTTGTCGTAACCGGCCATCAGCACGGTGATGATCATACCATAACCCTGGCCTTCGGATACACATTCCTTGCCTTTTCTTTCAAACCAGATGTAATACTGACCAGGGGTACAGCCGGGTTTTACATAGCGTTTTTTCCATTGGTTATAAAATACCCCCACCTGTTTGTCCAGTTGCTGCCGGGACAGGTGGTTGGGCCTGATGGTGCCTTTGGTATAGGAATAATGCTGCGGAAAGGGTCGACTCACCCGACCATCGCTGCGCTCGGTCACCCTCTCTTCGCCTGCGGCGGAAAGAGGGGATTTGAGAATGATCGTAGAAAAAAGGAAAAACAGACAAATTCCCAACCCGCTACGCCGCGAAGCGGGAGAGAGGGTCGTCCAGCGAAGCGCAGACGGGGTGAGTCGTCTGCGTGTTGTATTAAACCACCTGTTCCAGTAATTCTTCAAAATGTTCGTCTTGCATACACATTTGGTTCTCGGCAAAATACACTTTTAAGCAAGTCAGGAAATTTTGTATAACGGGGTTATCCTTGCAGGTAGCGGCGTACCAGGTTCTTTTGGCTACACTATGGTGCAAGGGTTTAGCTACTACATTTCTGTTGGCCAGGTAAGGTTTCACAATCCAATCGGCCATTACGCTAATGCCTAAACCGGCGTTTACCATTTCGATGGTGGCATCGGTGTAGTGGATGCGGTTGAGCGTTTTGGGTTTTACATGCTGCTCCTGGATCAGGGTTTCAATCAACGGGGTGTCCTGGTAACTGGGATCGTAAAGGGCCAGTATCAGGTCCTGATCCTGAAAATCGCAAATGTTGATCACGTCTTTTTTGGCCAGCGGGTGGTCTGCCGGTAAAATAGCATTCAGGCGGTCCTCAAAAATAGGTTCATAGGTTATTTTGGTGTTCACCATTTGGGTACGTACAATGCCCAGATCCAGATCGCCGCGCATTAAATATTCCAGCGGACGGCGGGTAGCGTCTGACACAATATTGATATGGATATCGGGCCATTGGCTTTTAAAATCCTTAATAACACCAGGCAGCCAATGGTAGGCCGTATAACACTGCATGCTGATATTGAGCTTACCGGTTTTGCCATTTTTATAGTTGCGGATATCCTCTTCCATCGAACGTATTTCGGCAATGATCTTTTCAGAACTGCGCAAAAAACGGTAGCCAATTTCAGACAAATGTAATTTTTTGCCTTCGCGATGAAAAACTTCAATATCCAGCTCTTTTTCCAGCTCCTTTAACTGGTGGCTCAGGGCCGATTGTGTAAGGTGCAGCGTTTCGGCCGCTTTAGTTAAAGTACCCTCTTTTGATATGGTATCAACTAAGCGGAAGTGGTGGAGTGCTATATTCATTATGAATTTTACTAATGATTATGACAAAATTAATTCATTTTTTTCATACATCCTATAGGCCTACCTTTGCCGTGTATAAAATACACGTTATGTATAAGCTACCTTCAAAACAATTACTTCTGTTTTTAGGTGTTTTATTTGTCTTCCAGGCTCAGGCTCAGCAAAAAGTTTTAAATATTAAAGATGCTGAACAAATGGCACTCGCTAACTACGGTACCATCAAATCCAAAGCTAACCAGTTAAACGCTGCTAAGGCATTTCTAAAAGAAACACGCACAGAATATTTACCAGATGTAAGCATCTCGGCACAACAGGATTACGGAACGGCCAACGGTCAAAACGGACCTTTGTATGGTTACCGGGGTTTATCTGTGGCCTCATCCGGCCCGGCCCAGGCCAAACAAAACTGGAACGCGGCATTCGGTTCCTTGTATCTAAGCAACGTAAGCTGGGACTTTTTCAGCTTTGGCAAATCACATGAGCGCATCAAAGTACAAAAGAACATCGTTAACCGTGAAGAGACCGACCTGGCGCAGGAGCAATTTCAGCACGAAGTTCGTGTAGCCAGCACGTATCTGAATTTACTGGCAGCCCAGCAACTGGCAAAAGCCCAGCAGGATAATCTGAACCGGGCTATGGAGCTGCAAAAGGTGGTAGTTGCCCGTGTAAAGAACGGTCTGAACCCGGGAGTCGACTCGGCTTTGGCCAACGCGGAAGTATCCAACGCGAAAATTTCGCTGACCAATACGCAGCAAACTGTTCAGGATCAGAGTAACCAGCTTTCGGTTTACCTGGGTATCCCGGCGCAGGATTTTTTGCTTGATAGCGCCTTTGTTACCAAGCTGCCTGCAACGCTTGATGCCACCAGTTCTGTACAACTGGCAGATCACCCGCAATTACGCTATTTGCAAAATCGCATCGGCGTAAGCGACGAACAGGCAAAATATTTAAAAACCTTTAGCTACCCTACATTTACCTTGTTTGGTGTGTACCAGGGCAGGGGCTCGGGCTTTAACTATGACTATACCACAAACCCTAACAGCATTAATAGCAGTTACGGTGCCGGTGCCAACCCAACGCGGTACAATTACTTGTTTGGTGTGGCTATGGTTTGGAATATTACCAGTCCGTTCCGGGTGCATTACCAGGTACAATCGCAAAAGTATACTTCGGAACAGTTTAAAAATGATTATGACCTGGTGGAGCAGCAACTGACAGCACAGCTGGCATTGGCTCAAACCCGTATCGGTAACTCGTTAAAAAACTACCGAGAGGTACCGGTTGAGGTTTCTGCCGCGAGCGATGCTTATAAGCAGAAATATACCTTGTATAAAAATGGACTGGCCAATATTGTAGATTTTACTCAGGCCCTTTATACCCTGAACCGTGCCGAGGTTGACCGCTACATTGCCTTAAACAATGTATGGCAGGCGCTGCTGTTTAAATCGGCTGCAACCGGCGATTTTGGCATATTCATTAATAATTTTTAATAACAGTAATACACATTTATAATGGGAATGATCAAAGGGGCGCTACAAAAACCAATTACCATATTGGTTATAGTTGCCGGACTGTTTTTTTTCGGGATCAATGCGGTACGTACTATCAAGATAGATATCTTTCCTGATTTGAACCTGCCGGTTATCTATATATCCCACCCTTACGGAGGTTTTACCCCCGACCAGATGGAGGCTTATTTTGGTAAGCAGTATGTGAACTTGCTGCTTTTTGTTTCGGGCGTTAAAACCATCGAAACCAAAAACGTACAGGGTTTAACACTGATAAAAGTTACTTTTTACGAAGGTACTAATATGGCACAGGCCGCGGCGGAGGTCACGGCGTTCACCAACAGGGCCCAGTCGGCATTCCCGCAGGGCTCGCAGCCTCCGTTTATTTTGAGGTTTGATGCCTCCACGTTACCCGTTGGTCAGCTGGTACTCAGTAGCCCCACCCGATCGAACAACGAATTGCTTGATTTCGCGTTGGTTTACATCAGGTCGGCATTTACATCAGTTCCCGGTCTGGTAGCGCCTGCTCCTTTTGGCGGTAATCAGCGTACCGTGGTGATCAAGGTTGATCCAGGACTGTTACGTTCGCACAACTTAACGCCCGACCAGATTGTGGCCGCTTTGCGCGAAAACAACCAGAACACCCCGGCCGGTAACGTACGTATAGGCGACTATAACTACCTGGCACCATCAAACACTACCATTAAAAAGATCCCCGATTTTGGTAATATCCCATTATACAAAAATGGTGTACAAACCGTTTTTTTACATGATGTAGCAACTGTAGAAGACGGCGCAGATATCACCAACGGATACGCGCTCATTAACGGCAAACGTTCGGTTTATCTGCCTATCACCAAATCAGCTACGGCTTCGACCTGGGATGTGGTTCAGAATTTAAAAAAGGCGCTTCCCCGTTTCCAGGCTCTCGTTCCGGATGACGTGAAATTGTCGTTCGTGTTTGACCAATCGGTTTATGTAATTAACGCGGTGAAGAGCTTGGCCGAAGAAGGCGCTATTGGCGCGGTACTCACCGGCTTAATGGTATTGCTGTTCCTGGGTGATAAACGCGGGGCGCTCATCGTAATATTAACTATTCCAACCTGTATTATATCGGCTATATTTTTCCTTTCGCTTTTCGGGCAAACCATCAATATCATGACGCTGAGCGGTTTGTCGCTGGCTATTGGTATCCTGGTGGATGAGTCGACCGTGACGATTGAGAATATACACCAGCACTTTGATATGGGTAAACCCAAAGCCCTGGCTATATGGGATGCCTGTAAGGAGATCGCTTTCCCTAAATTGCTGATCCTTTTCTGTATCCTGGCAGTATTTGCACCGGCCTTTACCATGAAGGGTATCCCTGGAGCGTTGTTCCTGCCGCTGGCATTGGCCATTGGTTTCTCCATGATCGTATCTTACTTCCTGGCGCAAACCTTTGTACCTATCATGGCCAACTGGATCATGGTGAACAAACACGAAGATCACAGCCATGCCGACGGTTTTGCTTTGGAGGATGAAGGGGAACCATGGGAGCAAAAAGAAAAAGCCATGAAAAGGGCTTTGGAACATACCGGCGCGGAAGTAACCCGTTTTGACAGGTTCAGGGATAGCTTTATGCGCCTGATGGACAGGATGCTGCCCAATCGGAAGATCCTGGTAACGGTTTATGTAATTGTTGCCTGCGGTTTAGCTTTTATACTCCTGAACATTATTGGTCGCGACGTATTGCCGAAAGTAAACTCCGGAACTTTCCAGGTTCGTTTACGTGCACCTGACGGTACCCGTTTGGAACGTACCGAAATAGAGGTGGTAAAAGCACAACGTATATTAGGTAACATTGTGGGTAAAAACCACATTGCTATTACCTCAACCATGGTAGGCACGCACCCTTCGTCGTTCTCTACCAACCCAATATATATGTTCATGGCTGGTCCGCAGGAAGCGGTGATGCAGGTGAGCTTAACAGAAGATTATAAAGTGAACCTGGACGATCTGAAAGAAAAATTCAGGGATTCCATCGCTCAAAAAATGCCCGGTATCCGGATCTCATTTGAGCCGATAGAATTGACCGATAAGATCCTGAGCCAGGGATCACCTACACCGATCGAGATCGCATTAACCGGCAAAAACAAAAAACAAAACCAGGAGTATGCCTTTAAGGTGCTGGATAAATTAAAACAGATCAAATATTTACGCGATGCACAAATAGGCCAGTCATTCAATTATCCGTCCTTAGATATTACTATCGACAGACAAAGGGCCGCACAACTGGGTGTGGGTTTAAACGATATTTCCCGCTCGCTGATCGCCTCTACTTCATCATCAAGGTTTACCGAAAAAAATAACTGGATAGATGAACGTGCCGGCCTGAGCTACCTGGTGCAGGTGCAGGTGCCCGAATATCAGATGGCCAGCCTGAACGATGTAAAGGAGATCCCTGTACTGGCCAATCAATCACGGCCAACATTAGGTGATGTTGCGGATGTAAAAACCGGCGTAACCAATGGCGAAAATGATAACATCGGCGCTATACCCACCTTATCGGTTACGGCTAACATCAACAAAAAAGATCTGGGTACGGCTACACATGACGTGCAGAAAGCTATTGAATCCATTGGTAAGTTACCGCATGGATTAACGATAGAAATGCGCGGCCTGAGTCAAACACTAACCGATACACTGGACAGTTTACAGTCGGGTTTGATAGTAGCTATTATCGTAATATTCCTGATGCTGGCAGCCAACTTCCAGTCGTTCAAAATGTCGTTTGTGGTATTATCAACGGTACCGGCGGTATTGTTCGGATCGTTGTTTTTAGTGAAAATAACCGGGGCAACACTCAACCTGCAATCCTACATGGGTATGATCATGTCGGTAGGTGTATCCATATCCAACGCGGTGTTGTTAATCACTAACGCTGAAGAGTTACGTAAACACAACGGCGACGCGTTGAAAGCTGCCCGTGAAGCTGTAGCTTTGCGTTTGCGCCCCATATTAATGACCAGTTTAGCGATGGTTGTAGGTATGATCCCGATGGCATCAGGCCTGGGTGAAGGTGGCGACCAAACATCGCCACTTGGCCGCGCGGTTATTGGCGGGCTTATTGCTTCAACATTTGCAGCCCTGTTAATATTACCATTGGTTTTTGCCTGGGTACAAGGCAATGCCAGCACACAATCCGTATCATTAGACCCAGAAGATAAAGAAAGTAAATTTTATGTCCCTTTGCATCATCATGAAAAAGCTTAAAAATAGATCCACCATTATGCTTGCCGTATTAGCGGTAGCCATAAGTTTCCTGAGTGCTTGCCATTCAGAGGAAAAAGAAAAAGAAAGCGCCGAAGAGCAACAGCAGGAAGCGGTAGAAACACCGTCGGTTGATCTGGTTGCGGTAAAAAAAGGAAAATTAAGCGGCTCGGTTACTATTCCCGGCGAACTGATCCCTTATCAACAGGTTGACCTGTATGCCAAGGTGAACAGTTATGTGAAAAAACTATTGGTTGATATCGGTTCCGAAGTTCACCAGGGGCAGTTACTGGTTGTTTTGGAAGCACCGGAGATCAACTCACAATTAGCAGGGGCGCAATCCAGAATAAAACAGCAGGAGGCCATCTATTATGCCAGCAAAGCTACTTATGACAGATTGCTAAGCACCAGCAAAACTCCCGGCACCGTATCACAAAATGACCTGGAGCAGGCCGAAGCCAAAAAGAATTCTGATCTGGCTAATGTTGAAGCTGCAAAATCTTCCTATAAAGAAGTAGCCGCTAACCTGGCTTATTTGGAAATACGCGCTCCGTTTGATGGGGTAATTACCAGTCGTAATGTAAATCTGGGTGCTTATGTAGGTCCGGGTGGTAAAAGCGCCGATCCGCTGTTTACCTTGCAGGATCAGAAAAGACTGCGTTTGGTGGTATCGATACCAGAAAGCTCTACCGGCTCATTAAGTAATAAAAGCGAAGTGGATTTTACAGTGAAAGCATTACCTAACCAGAAATTTACCGCACAGGTGAAACGTTTGGCCGGCGCTTTGGATGAAAAACTAAGGTCTGAGCGTTTGGAAATGGACGTTTACAATAAGGATAAAAAGCTTTTGCCCCACATGTTTGCCGAAGTAAACGTACCATTACCAGGTGGCGATAGCGCTTATGTGGTGCCCAAAACGGCTGTTTACACTTCAACCGAAAAGGTGTTTGTAATTAAGGTGGTAAACCATAAAGCCATATGGGTTGATGCTAAAAAAGGCTTAACATCGGGCGATATGATGGAAGTTTACGGCGACATTAAGCCTGATGATAAACTGGTGAAAGTAGCTTCGGACGAGATCAGGAACGGATCAACAGTAAAAGATAAATAATTAGTTGATAGGATAAAGATTGAGTTAATTCGGTTGACTGATTACTTTTGTTTGCATCCCGCTTTGCTATAGCAAGGTGGGATGTTTTTTTATGCTATAGTCTGAACGATGCCATTTCGAACGAACAGCAGTGGCAAAAAGAGCGGAGCGAGGAGAAATCTTTTATGCCCGCCAATCTGTAATATATGGCGCAAAAGATTTCTCCTCACCCCAAAGCTTGATCCCGCTCTTGTTCGTTCGAAATGACATCGGTTTTTGGCGCAAGTCTTGTGTTGTGGGTTTGTGAGCAATGGCTGACTTGGGATTTAAACAAGCAAAAGTCTTCAACGCGCTAACAGCCGCACAAGACTTGCGCTAAAGGCGCAATGGGAGTGGGCGAGGAGAAATTTTGTCCCCTCAAATTTTGTCCCCTCAGGGGCTCTCGCAGAGGACCCTGAGGTTTGATCCTGTCATGTACATACGGCATGTAAGCAGCCTCAGGGTCCCTTTCAGGAGACCCTGAGGGAACGAAAGGGAGCGATGTTTAAAAAGCGATGTGTCACCCTGAGCACCGTCGAAGGGTAGAGCGCAGAGGCTTGCTCTCCATGCTTCGACGGATTCAGCATAACACCCCTTTGAAACAAGTTAGACATAAAGTATTTAACCTAATCTTATTTCTGCAAGGCTTGCAGCATTTTAACACCAATGGCATCTGTATTTTCGGCCGCGTTGGATAATATCACTACCGCCAGGCCTTTTTGCGCGTTAAAAGCCAGGAAACTGCTGCTGCCATAGGTGCCCCCGTTATGAAAGTAATATTCCACACCATCAACAACAATAATATGCCAGGCCAGGCCCATTTTGGCATCTTTGCTGAAGGTGATCTGGTGGGTTAGCTCAAGGGCTTTTCCGAGCTTGTCAGGAGCCGGAGCCATATTGGCCTTTGCATATACCAACAGATCATTTACAGAGGAACGCAGAGCTCCGCAAGGGGCTAAAATGTCGAAATCCCAGGCGGGGGTCTCGTTGCCGGTAGCGTTATAAACTGTTGCAAAGTTGTTTAGCCTTGCCGGACTCAGTTGCTGGGTAGTACTCGACATCACTAAAGGACGGCAGATGATCTCGAGTACCATTTGCTCAAATGTTTTACCGCTTACTTTTGACAGGATGGTACCAAGCAGCCCAACGCCTAAATTGGAATAATCATATCTTTCGCCTGTTGGGTTGTTAAGCTTACAGGTCTTCAGGTAGGCAAACAGCTGTTGTTTGGTATAATCTTTATAAGGATTAAGCTCATTCGTGGCGCTGGCCTCCAGGTTGTCGGGGATACGGGCCAAACCCGAGGTATGATTGCTTAATGACTGAAGCGTGATCAGCTTTAATTCAGGGTTTTTGGCGACAGAATCCGGCAGATATTTGGTAACGGGATCAGTTAGTTTTACTTTGCCTTCGTTTACATAATAAGCCAGTAATGTGGCAGTAAACGTTTTGGTGATGGAGCCTATCTCAAAAATGGTATGGAGTGTAGGCAGTTGCTTGTTGCCTTTGGTAGTTTCGCCATAGTTGTAAGTGCTTATTTTACCATCTTTTAAAACGCCTACACTTAAGCCTACGGTATTGGCTTTTTGGATGTAGGGGCGTACAGCAGATTCGATCACTTTGTCCATGGAGGTTAATAGCTTATTGGTTGAGGCAACCTGACTCAATTTATCAGCGGTTACCTGGGTAAATGGTTGGAACAGGAAAAGATCCAATTTATTGTCCTGATCAAGGCTCATTTGCAGTTGTAAAGTAACTGCCCCAAATATCAGTTTATACGTACTTACTTTATTATTGACGAAACTAACCAGCGATGAGCCTTTAATATCGCCCAATGGGAAAAGCTGCTGAGTGGCCACCGACCGGAAGCCTTCGGGCGTTAAGGTTCTTTTGAATAATTCGCCGCCGAGGGAATAAAGAGAATCGGCTTTTTGAGCATTAAAATATTTTTGAACCAATGCGAACACCGAATCCGTTTTTACCTGCTGGCGGCTTTGGGCAAGTGTTGGCATTGAATAAATAAGCGCTATGAAAAGAGATAAGCAGCAAATATTCTTAAACTTTATCATTTTACTTTGATTATCAACGCTGATAACAAGCGTTGTTATATAAATTGGGCTAAGAAAACTGAATCTGCCTTTTTAATGAGATTTTAAGGTGTTTGCCCCGCCAGCAAGTACAGCACCGCCATACGCACAGCCACGCCATTTTCTACCTGGTCAAGGATGATGGATTGTTTGCTGTCGGCCACATCGCTGGTGATCTCTACACCGCGGTTGATAGGGCCGGGGTGCATTACGGTGATCTCTTTATCCAAGGAATCCAGAATGGTTTTATTGAGACCGAAGAGCATGGTATACTCCCGCAGGGAAGGGAAATATTTAATGTCCTGGCGTTCCAGTTGTATGCGCAGCATATTGGCTACGTCGCACCAGTTAAGGGCTTTAATGAGGTTATGCTCAACTTTTACACCTAAGGAGCCGATGTATTTCGGAATCAGCGTAGTAGGGCCGCAAACCATTACTTCGGCGCCCAGTTGTTTGAGACAAAGTATGTTGGAAAGCGCTACCCGCGAATGCAGTATATCACCCACGATCACCACTTTTTTACCGGCCACATCGCCATATTTTTCACGGATAGAGAAAGCATCCAGCAGGGCTTGCGTTGGGTGCTCATGTGCACCGTCTCCGGCATTCACAATCTGGGCCTTTACATGTTTTGACAGGAAGATGCCCGCGCCTGCATAGGGATGGCGCATCACCACCATATCCACCTTCATGGCCAGGATGTTGTTCACCGTATCTATCAGTGTTTCGCCTTTACTTACCGATGAGGATGATGCCGCAAAGTTCACCACATCCGCCGAAAGGCGTTTTTCGGCCAGTTCAAACGACAGACGTGTACGAGTGGAGTTTTCAAAGAATATATTGGCAATGGTCACATCACGCAACGAAGGCACTTTCTTGATCGGCCGGTTCAAAACCGATTTAAAAGTATCGGCAGTTTCAAATATCAGTTCAATATCTGCCCGGTTCAAATCTTTTATGCCTAATAAATGCCTTGTGCTTAGTCCTGCCATTTCTTTTGTATTTCGGAATTCGGATGTTCGATTTCGGATTTTTTTATTTTCTGATTTCGATCTGAAATTTATTTTTTTATTTCCAATTTATTGAGCCGCTGCTTTTCTCTTGCTGTTTTACCTATCGCGGTAAATATGGCGGTGAGTTCATTGGCTTCTTTTTTTAATATGGTTATATCTGCCGAGTTAACAAGCTCCGACTCCTCCATCAACTCTAACCAGTAAATAGATTCATCGGCCTCTTCTTCAACTATAATTATTTTATTTATAAAATCGGCAGTTGATTTACCCCGACATGCCGACCGGTAGTTTGCTCCAATTGATGTTGCGCATCTGATTAATTGATTTGATAAAACATCAAGCGAATGTTTACGTGGAAGACTTTCTATAAATTTGATTACATCTATAGCAAATCTTTGAGTCCTTCGTTTTAGTTCTGCTTTATCCAAATCCTTTAAATCAAAAATCAAATTTTAATAAATCCGAAATCGAACATCCGAATTCCGAAATAATATTAGTCTTGCGCTTCCGATACCAGCACAATTTTATCTTCGCCGTCGGTATCTTTCCAGCTTACTACTACTTTTTGCGATGCGATGGAATCCACTTCTATACCTACATAATCTGCCGATACCGGTATATGGCGCGAATAACGGCGATCAACCAGGGCCAGTAACTCTACCTTTTCCGGCCTGCCAAAAGCCTGCATGGCATCCATAGCGGCGCGAATGGTTCTGCCTGTCCAGAGCACATCATCCATCATGATCACTTTTTTGCCTTCAATAATAAAATCTATCTTGGTTTGATTCGGTACCAGCTGCGATTCGCGCCTGCGAAAATCGTCGCGGTAAAAGGTAATGTCCAGATCGCCCTGTAAAATGGTTTTGCCGGGTAATATTTTTCTTAGTTCTTCGGCTACACGTTTGGCCAGGTATATACCTCGTGGTTGAATACCAATCAATACCGATCCTGAAAAATCATCGTGATTTTCAATCAACTGGCGACATAAACGTTGTATGGTGATCTGAAACTTTTGTCCGTCGAGCAGTGTAAGATTTTGCATCGTATGGGTGGATTTGGGCAAAAATAGTAAATAGTTTTGAAAAGCCCCCTCTAAATCTCCCCCGAAAGAGGAGACTTTTATTGATTTGATAGCTTTTTAAGCGCGTCCATAGCTTTAGCTGCATCCGCTTTCGCCACAAAAATATGGTCATGATAATAGGCTGCAATCACATTACAACTGATCCCTTCCTGTGCTAATGTTGTTGAAAATGCAGCGGTTAACCCGGTAGCCTCTAATGAGGAATGTATAGTAAGTGTGATCCAGGCAGCAATATAACTATACTCCAGTTGAAGCTGATCGGCGATCTCTTTTTTCAGAATAAAGGTAAACCCTTCCGCCTCTTTAAAAAGACCTAAAATATCAGCAGGATCGATGGATTGGAGGGATGATACAGTACAATAAACATAATCGCCTTCGTTTAATACGGGTGTCATGTTTTTGAGTAAGGTAGTGAGGTTGGTTTCGCCGGTCATGGTGTAAATATAGAAATTAAAGAATGCTTGCTTTGGAGATTAATGATCTATGGGGATAACTGCTGTCCCAAAAAGGGTGTCACCCTGAGCTCCGTAGAAGAGTAGAGCGCAGAGGCCGGCCCACCATACTTCGACGATGCTCAGCATAACAACCTGTTTTAAAGAGGCAACAAAAAAGCCCTTCCGAATAAACGGAAGAGCTTTGTGAGAATATTGCTTCAGTTAAAGCTTATGCTTCTTCTTCAGATCCTTCAGCTTTTTTAGCGGCTGGTGCAGCCTTGCGGGCTTTGTTTTCAGCACCTTCCATTTGCTCTTTTAACTGAGCTAATACGCTAAGATCGCCTAAGGTTGATTTTTCAACTGATTCTTTCACTTTTTTCACCGCGTTACTTGCAGATTTTGCTTCTTTTTTGCGGTTTTCAAATTCCTGTACACGAGCGTCAGCGCGAGCTTCTTCCCAGATACGTGAGTGTGAAATAACGATACGTTTGTTCTCTTTGTTAAATTCAATGATCTTGAATTCAGCGGTTTCTTCAGCTTTTACTGATTTACCATCTTCTTTAACCAGGTGTTTGGTTGGCGCGAAGCCTTCAACACCGTAAGGTAAAGCTACGATAGCACCTTTGTCAGTTACTTTCAGTACGGTACCTTCATGAATTGAATCAATGGTAAATACGGTTTCGAAAGTATCCCAAGGGTTTTCTTCCAGCTGTTTGTGACCTAAGCTTAATTTACGGTTCTCAATATCAAGCTCTAAAACAACCACGTCTAATTTTTCACCAACTTTAGTGAATTCGTTAGGGTGATTTACTTTTTTAGACCAAGAAAGATCAGAGATGTGGATTAAGCCGTCGATGCCATCTTCCAGTTCAACAAACACACCAAAGTTGGTCATGTTTTTAACTGTAGCGATGTGCTGAGTGCCGATAGCGTATTTCTCGCCAGCATTTTGCCATGGATCAGGAGTTAATTGTTTAACACCTAATGACATTTTGCGTTCTTCGCGGTCAAGTGTTAACACTTGTGCTTCGATCTCGTCACCAACTTTCAGGAATTCCTGAGGGTTGCGCAGGTTTTGTGACCATGACATTTCTGATACGTGGATCAAACCTTCAACACCAGGGATGATTTCAAGGAATGCGCCGTAATCAGCAACGGTAACAATTTTACCTTTAACTTTTGAACCAACCTGAATATCTTCAGAAAGGCTTTGCCAAGGGTGAGGTGTTAATTGTTTTAAGCCCAGAGCAATACGTTTTTTCTCGTCATCAAAGTCAAGCACAACAACGTTGATTTTTTGATCCAATGCCAGAATTTCGCGTGGATGCTCGATACGGCCCCAAGATATATCAGTAATGTGCAGTAAGCCGTCAACACCACCAAGGTCAATAAATACACCAAAGTCGGTAATGTTTTTAACGGTACCTTCCAATACCTGTCCTTTTTCAAGGCGTGCAACAATTTCTGTTTTTTGGTTTTCCAAATCGTCTTCGATCAGCACTTTGTGCGATACCACTACGTTTTTAAACTCGTGGTTGATCTTGACAACTTTGAATTCCATTGTTTTACCTACGTACACATCGTAATCACGGATAGGTTTGATATCGATTTGTGAGCCAGGTAAGAAGGCTTCAACACCCATGATGTCAACAATTAAACCACCTTTAGTTCTGCTCTTCACAAAACCAGTGATGATCTCATCATTGTCAAGGGCCGAATTAATGCGCTCCCATGATTTTTGAGTTTTTGCACGTTTACGTGAAAGTACTAACTGACCGTTAGCATCTTCCTGTGACTCTACAAATACGTCAACTTTGTCACCGATCTTCAGATCAGGTGTATCACGGAATTCTGATACTGAAACTAAACCGTCTGATTTAAACCCTACGTTCAATACCACATCTTTGTTGTTAACATTAACAACAGTACCGGTGATGATTTCGCCTTTGGTGATAGAGCTGAAAGTTCCATCATACATTTTCTCGAATTTCTCACGGTCGCTATCGGTATAGTTACCAAATTTTTTGTCATCTGCATCCCAGTCGAAATCCGCACTTGGAGTAGCTGCAATTTTTGATTTGATCTCTTCGATAGATATTGAATCAGCTTCTGATTCAATGGTTTCTTTTTCGCCAGATGCGGTAACTGTGTCCAGTTCAGCTTCTTTCGCTTTTAATTCTTTTTCTGCTTCTTGTTTTTTTGCCATTAAATAATTTTTCTCCTTTTCCCAATTTGTTAATTGGGACTGCAAAGGTAGGTATATAATTTTATTAAATAAAAGAATTTTTAAATGTTAATTGCTGATAATTAGGTGGTTTTTAAATATTTTACTGCCTGGTGGGTGGCTATTCATTAAAAAAATGCAATTTTATGATGCCCGGATAACTTGTCGCCTGAAGTTGATTTGCCGATATGGACTGTTAAATGAACAGATTATGAAGAAATATTTACAACGAGCATGGTCAGATAGTGAAGATGATATTAGTATTAAAGATGTGCGGATTGCTATTGCTGAAACCAAAGAAATGGATGATGAACATGGCGCATTTTGGGTTGGGACAGAAGAAGAAGAGTATATTTTGGAAACAGATAAGGCATTAAAAATGATCTGTGTTATAAACGGGGAGCAATTAAATTATCAGGCTAAAAACTGGGCGGAGGTTGAAAAGCTTTACGATTTGCTTTTAAAAGAAGACTTTGCGGCCTTGATCAATGCCTTCAGGTAGATGAATTCTCTTAAATAGCGATCAGCTTATTAGCTATCTCTTCAAATATCGACATGAAATCGGGGAGCAGATAGTCGCGGTAATCATTCAATACCTCGTTCATTTGAGCCTCATGCTCCGGGGTAAATGGGTTTTGCCATATGCGCATGCAAATGCGTTTTAAGGCGTAGGCTATCTGGTGTGTTTCGGCGTAGGTATGCAGGTACTGACTGCTTTTAAAATCGTCAAAAAAATTTAAGAAAACAGTGCTGTCCGGTAATCCCGAAAAGGTTAAAAACTCGTCTATCACCGATGTTTTACAGCCAGCCAGGTGCGCATAAAAATCATCAACCTGTATTTTGCCGGTGGTGAGCAGTAAGTTATCAATGATCAGTTCTAACGCTACATGCCCCAGGAAAAACGGCTTTACCGGCGAACCTTCAATGGCAGGTAATAATAGTTTTTTTAACTGGTGCGAATGGATGGTGAAAAAATCGGAGGAGTGAAAATAACGGTCGACCGCGAGGTGTTTATTCCAGCCGGCTATGATGGAATTGATGTTTTTATCGGTATGGTGCAGTTTTTCTGGATGAAGAATGATGTTTTTATCGGCATTTTTTAAAAGATCGGGTAAAACGATACCTAATATATGGTAACAGTTGTTTATATCACGATCAAAGTAATAATGCGATAAAAAATTCATAGGCGCTGCTGTGCAAAATAGTGGCTTTTGCTCAAGGTACAAAAAATAAGTAATTATTTGAAATGGATTTTACCTTTAGTTAACCCTGCTTTGGCATAATATAGCTATTCGGCTCAGCCAATTATTCTCTTATATTTGCAGCCTTTGAAATATTGAATATGAACTTTGTTGAAGAATTACGCTGGCGCGGTATGCTGCATACCGAAATGCCGGGTACCGAAGAAAAGCTGAATAAAGGCATGACCTCGGGATATATAGGATTTGATCCAACTGCCGATTCATTGCATGTGGGCCACTTAACCCAGATCATGACGCTGATCCATTTTCAGCGGGCTGGTCATAAACCTTATGCTTTGGTGGGCGGCGCTACCGGGATGGTTGGCGATCCGTCGGGTAAATCGCAGGAGCGTAATTTATTGTCGGAAGATGTTTTGCAACATAACCTGGAGTCGGTTAAAAAGCAATTGACCCGTTTTCTGGATTTTAACAGCGGTGCCAATAGCGCCGAAATGGTGAACAATTACGACTGGTTCAAGAACTTTACTTTCCTTGATTTTATCCGCGATGTGGGTAAGCATATTACCGTTAATTATATGATGGCCAAAGACTCGGTAAAAAAACGGCTGGAAGGTGATACCGGGATGTCATTCACCGAGTTTACCTATCAGTTGGTGCAGGGATACGATTTTTATTACCTGTGGAAACATCATAACTGTAGTATCCAGATGGGAGGCAGCGACCAGTGGGGTAATATTGTTACCGGTACCGAGCTCATCCGTCGTAAAGATAGCGGCGAGGCATTTGCCTTAACTACCAACCTGATCAAAAAGGCCGATGGTACCAAATTTGGCAAAACCGAAAGCGGCGCTGTTTGGCTGGATGCCGAGCGCACATCGCCATATCAGTTTTACCAGTTCTGGTTAAATACTACCGATGTTGATGCGAAGGCATATATCCGCATATTCACCCTGTTTGAACGTAATGTAATTGAAGCTTTGGAAGCGGAGCACGATGCAGCGCCGCATACCCGGATATTACAAAAAGCACTGGCAAAAGATATCACCATACGTGTACATGGCGAAGCTGAGTATGAAAAAGCCATTAAATCGTCTGAATTTTTATTTGGTAACGTAGGTATCGAGTTTTTAAATGAGTTGAATGAAAATGAGGTGTTAGGCCTGTTTGCCGGTGTGCCTAATTTTACCGTAGATTTAAGGGAGTTACAACAAGGTATCAATGTTAGCGATCTGCTGGCTGTTAAAACAGCTATATTCTCATCAAAGGGTGAAGCTAAAAAAATGATACAAGGTGGAGGTTCGGCAATTAATAAAGTTAAAATAGGTACCGCCGATGATATTTATACTGCTGATGCATTGATCAATAATAAATTCCTGGTGGTACAAAAAGGTAAAAAGAATTACTTTTTGATTATTGCTGAATAAGAAGGTATTAGATCAATAATCTGGAAGCGATGGGTTTTGCACTCATCGCTTTTTTTGTTGTTATAAATTTTGAAATACGACAAATGGTACATATATTTGTATATATGTCGTATAAAACAAAAATTGATAGCAAAAAAAATGAGGTAAATGAGCCCATGGCAGCGTACGTTGTTCAGGCTCCGGTTCCTTCATTTTACCATTTACTGGAAGGGGCAAGGTCTGTCAAATTTTCTACAGATTTTGATATCATTAATCTGGCACGTAAAGGTTTCCCAAAAAGCGTTTTACTTTCATTAGCCAAAAAAATATCTCTCAATATACAGGAGCTGGCCAATATATTACATATCTCGGAGCGCACCTTACAGCGTTATGATGATAACGCCATCATTAAAACAGAGTACGCCGAAAAGGCCGTTGAGCTTGCCCGTCTGTATACCCGCGGCGAGGAAGTTTTTGGTTCCATGGATAAATTTAAAATTTGGGTAAAAACGCCGGGTTATGTGTTTAAAGGCGAGGCACCAGTAACTATCCTGGATACTTCCGCCGGTTTTGATATGGTTTTCAGGGAGTTGGGGCGTATTGAACATGGTATTTTTGCCTGATGGTTTTATATCGTATTGCAAAATGCCATTATGCCGATGACCTGAGTGGAACGGGTGCCCGTTTGTATGGCGGCCGCTGGAATAGTGAGGGCAAGCCGATGCTTTACCTGGCATCATCGAGGTCGCTGGCGATTTTGGAAGTACTGGTGCATTTGGATCCCCTGATTGTCCCGGCCAATTTTTGCATTGCGCAAATTGATGTGCCAGATTATAGTATCACACAATTAAACCACGCTTTGCTACCCGATAACTGGCAGGATGTTTCGGGGCCGGTAGCATTAAGAAAATTGGGCGACGAGTTTTTGAAAAAACAAGAATACCTGGCCATGCGGGTGCCATCGGCCATTGTACCGGCAGAGGTTAACTACATCCTTAACCCTTTGCACCCCGAAGCCAGGAATATCAAAATAGTTAATAAAGAATCTTTTAGTTTTGATGACCGGCTTTTAAATTGAGAATAGCTCAAATTATTTATAACAGAAAAGGCGATGGATTTTAATCCATCGCCTTTTCTGTTATGCTTTAATGATAATTACAAATCGCTCAACAGGTCGAGTTTTTTGTGATTGTACTCTTCCTGGGATATCAGGCCGTTATCAAACAATGTTTTTAATTTTTTTAGTTTTTCGGTAAGCTCATCCGGCTTTGGCACTTCGTGCACAACAGGGGCCGGTGCTGGCGCTGGCGGCGCAGCGGGAGCTGGTTGTTGCGTTACTACTGGAGCTGGTGCAGTATAAGTTTGTTGTGCTGTAGCAGCATGCGCAGCAGCAGGATTATCAAACTGGATAGAACCTGACTCGGCACGTTTTTGTTCCAGATCGCGTTGGCGGCGGGCTTCACGCTCAATTTCCTTACGTTCCTGTGCGTATTGATATAATTTACGACCCTGGATCTTTGGCAGGTAATCAACAGCCATTTCGGCGCCGTTGGTTGTTTTTACACTGAATACAGCACCAATGATTTCTTCCTTGGTATGTACATCAACAATATCCTTCCAAACAAAATCAACAAACTTGATAGATAAACCCAGGTTGGCCGGGGTAAAAAACAATACACGTTTGTTGGTAATGGCAATGCAATCCGGAAATAAGTTTACTAATGGCTTTTTTTGAACCGCTATATAAATGATCTCTTCGCCAGAAGATAGCAGATCCACCAGGCGGGAGTATACTTTTTCAACTGCTTTAGGATCTTGTTCCTCGTTTAAAAATTTCTCAATCATGTTTTTAGCATTTATGATGCGTGCAAAAATAATAATAATACCTGTCAAAAGACAAGATTTTAGTGTTGAGTATCAAGTATCAAGATTTTTTGAAAACCGATCTGGTCACAAGGGAAAGTCGTGATACTCGATACTAATTACTTGATACTAAAATGGACTAAGCAATCAGCAAATTACATCCGCGAATGTCTGACTGGTCAAACCTGCCTAATACTTCAAATGCGCCATCGCTGTTGATCTTGCCCAGATCCTGCGTAGCAATAAATGAGCAGGAGTTGATATTAGCCAGATCGATCACATTGATACCGCCTGTTTTGCCCTTTGCTAACGTACTGATGGGATCATTAGTATCACGAATGATAATTTTCATCCAGGGAGGGCATTCAAAAATACCATCACCTTTGGAATAGGCCTGTGATAGCAGTTCGGTCATGCCATATTCTGAATGGATATGGCTTACACCGAAGCCTTTACATAAAGTATTATGCAGCTCCTCGCGAATCATCTCTTTACGCCGGCCTTTCATGCCGCCGGTTTCCATCACAATCAATTCCGGGAAATTGATCTGATAGGTTTCGATAAAATCAAGCAGGCCAAAGGTAACGCCGATTAAAAGTGTGGGACGTTTAGCTGCCTGTTGTTTTTGTAGTTGCTGGTATAGTTCGTTGTGGTTATATAAAAAAAAACCACTGTCGGGGTTTTCGGATTGTTTGATCAGATCATCAACCATGTAAATAAGCGATGAACCTTCGCGCTCCAGGTAAGATGGTAGCAGGGCCAGTATTGTATAATTCCTGATATCGCCATAAAACAATTGAAATGCATCGCGGAAACTATTCTCGTACCAGGTTTTATCGCTTACCAAATGGCTGCTGGTAACCATGCCTGTGGTGCCAGAGCTGGTAAAGATTAATTGAACCGGGGCTCCGGTACTCAGTATCTGGTGCGATTTGAAAAATTCTATGGGTAGAAATGGAATCTGCTCAACCGAAGTAATTTTATCTGCATTTAACCTTAGTCCCGAAATAAATTGCCGGTAAACGCTGCAATTTTTAGCCTGGTGGCGAAAGATCTGTAGGGCTGTTTGATCAAAATCGTCGGTGCTGTTGATAGAAAATACCTGCTGTTTAGTCGGTGTGCTCATTGTTAGCAAAGATAAGAATATTGATGTGCAGATATGTGGATGTGCAGATTTCAGATTGAAAAGCATTCTGAGAATTCATCAATTCTGTAAATTCTGATTCAGACAACAAAAACAAATGACCATGCGCTTGCACAATTATGTAAACAAGTATGCGTTTTGGGGGTTAGTAATTAATATAACATTGTACAAATTGTAATTTTACCCCCATGAAAACATTGAAATTTTTGAAGTTCCCATTGATCCTAAGCTTGTTTTTTGTCCTGATATCGGCCAAAGCAGGCGATAAGGAAACGGAACGCGTACATAATGCTGCCAACGTATTAAAAGAGTTCAGCAAAATGAGTGAAACCATTCCGCATCAGTTGATGGAGCAGTCGGAAGGAATTGTTGTTATCCCTAAAATGATCAATGCCGGTTTTGGCATTGGCGGTAAACGGGGCAGAGGCGTTGCCATGGTAAAACTGGCAAGCGGCAAATGGAGCGACCCGGTGTTTGTAACTTTAACTGGTGGTAGTTTTGGTTTGCAGATTGGTGTACAATCTGTAGATCTGATCCTGGTATTTCATCACAAGGGTGTATTGACTAAGGTTGAAAATGGCGACTTTACCATTGGTGGCGACATTTCGGCGGCGGCAGGCCCGGTTGGCCGAAGCTCATCTGCCAGTACCGATTATAAGCTGGAGGCCGAAGTTTACTCGTATTCACGCAGCCGCGGTTTATTTGCCGGTATAACTATTAATGGTTCAAACCTGGCTATTGATAAAAATGCCATCGCTAATTTTTATGGCGATAAATCAACTTCGCAGGAAATCTTTGCTTCATCAAAAAGTGATAAAGATGGAGTTGCTGTGTTGAAAGAGGCTGTAAGCGCATTCTAAGATTGTGCACTAATTGCACGAATTGCGTCGAATTACACAACAAAAATTGAACTATTCAATTCGTGAAATTCGAAGTAATCAGTGTAATTAGTGTTCTTCTTTTCCGAAAGCTTTTTGTAGCAGCACGCCCGAGAGCGCTGCGAAGCCACTCACCAACCCGCCGATTATCCCGGTGATCACCAGCAAATAACCCCAGCCCGGTAAATGTAATAATACAGCCACTTTTTTAGCCAGTATATGATCATTAGGGATGCTTTTAAATAGTGCCAATACTATCCACACAATAAACACCGCTAAAAAACCCGACCAAAACGCCTGGCCTGATGTTTTGCCAATAAAAAATGCTGCCGAAAATGCCGCTATAGCCACTACCCACCAAGGCAAAAAGAAACCGCTTGCAAATGATAGTATGAGTATGATGAGGAATAACATAATCTTTTATTTTTAGTTTTGGGTATCAAGTAGTTAGTATGAAGTATCAAGATACTTGTATTTGTTGATAGTTTTTCAAAAGTCGTGATACTTGATACTAACTACTTGATACTTTTTTTATTTACTGCCTATTGTTAGTGTTGTTTTAATACGGTTTGACATTTCATCGGGCGACTGCAAGAACAATAGTTCTTTTAGTTGGCCTTTTTGCCAGGTTTTTAGCATATCGTCATAAAAAAAGCTGCCTGGATTGCCCGATTCGCCGCCGGGTAAAATGCCATAGCCTTTTACTGTTGGCCCCATTTGTACCACCATGCGCCACGATGGGCCGTGCCCGTTGTTCAACGCGTTAATGGTTGAGCCTGTACCGCCTGTAGCAAAATTGCCAGAGCTGAATGCTTCCTGGCGGGTGAGGTGCTTGATCTCCATTTTTTTGACCGAACCCCATTGCCATTTTTCGCCCGGTTTACCGTATTCATGAGTTAGATCATTTATAGCGGTTTTAAAGGCCAGGGTTACTATATCGGTACAGGTTTCTTTTGTTGGGGTACGGATATCATCAAACCATTTGGAATTGGGCTCTTTTAGTAAAAGTTGCTCAGTACGGTCAACCGATGGATAGTTTTCCTGCAGGTCTTTAGCCGCAAAATCATCACTCCAGATCATTTTGTACATTTTAATCCACCAGGCATTAAAAATAGAGGCCCCGGTTGAATTGATGCTAAAATCTTTGTTCCAGCTTTTGATCATACTGAGAGCTGCCGACTGGGTTTGATCAAGTTTGGAGGCGTCGATATATTTTAGCATAGCAGGTAAAATATCCTGCGCACGGATGCTGTAAG
Source organism: Mucilaginibacter sp. RCC_168 (assembly GCF_041355315.1). Lineage (NCBI taxonomy): Bacteria > Pseudomonadati > Bacteroidota > Sphingobacteriia > Sphingobacteriales > Sphingobacteriaceae > Mucilaginibacter > Mucilaginibacter sp. RCC_168. The sequence continues at coordinate 12,465 of NZ_JBFUPN010000029.1, read as the reverse complement.
TATCGGTTTGCAGGATCCGCATACTATCAACGGTAGCTTTTTGCATTATGGTAAGCCGGTCATTAATGCGCTTGCCACGCTCATACTGAGCAAACGACCAGTTGATATAATATGGATAGGTTGGATCTGTTGAGGATTGATTGGCCGAGCTTACAAAACCACGTGGCGGGTTTTTGACGGTAGGATCCTGTTCAAAGGGAATCCAGCCATGCCAGTCATCGGCCGGATCGGTGCCGTCCAGTATAAATTTACCCTGGTCGCGGTATTTTAAAGGGTATTTACCGTTAGGGGTGATGGCGATGTCGTTATCCTTACTGGCAAATACAAAGTTGGATGCAGGAGCGTTAAAATAGGTAAGCGCCTTACGGTAATCGGCATAATTTTTTCCCTTGTTTAAAATATACATGGTCATTAGCTCGTCCGATTCATCATGCGCAATCCATCTTAGCGCGGCGCCTACAGGTGCAAAATCATATGAGTCTGAAGTTTTTTTGGTTTTATCTTCATAAACCACCGGCCCGTGATGAGTGTATATAACCGTGTCATATAAAGGTTGTTGCCCGCGGATGTTGATCACTTCTACCCGCCTGTTGGTTTTGTTCCATTGGTTATTGTACCAATATTCTTCCTTTTTATTATCTCTGAACTTTACCTGGTACCAATCCAGCACATCTGCATCTACATTGGTAATGCCCCAGCTAATATTATTGTTAAAACCTAATATAACGGCGGGCGAACCTGGTAACGAAACCCCATAAACATTTACAGATGGCGCCGAAAGCTGTATTTGATACCATATGGATGGGAAAGTAAGATTTAAGTGTGGGTCGTTGGCTAAAATAGGATAACCATTGGCTGTTTTACTGCCAGATACCGCCCAGTTATTACTGCCGATGCCTTCTTCCTTTATCACGCTTTTAATACTATCATTCATCAAAGCCATAAAATTTGCCGACGGTTTGGGAATGGGCAGCGGTTTAAAATCCCATTTGGTACCCACCGGAATGATAGGATCCTCGTGCATGGGGTAATCCGGAAACAGATCATTAGTGGTTTTAGCCCCAAAGCGTTTTAAAATATTGGTCATGGCAAACTCGTTGGAGCCACCGGCCAGGGTTTCGCTCATGAGTTTGAGCAAAAAGGCGCAGTTGATCGGTTTCCAGTCTTCTGGTGCATAATCCAGCAGTTTAAATTCAATAGGATACTGGCGTGGATGCAGGCGATGGATGTAAGCGTTAATACCATCGGTATAAGCCAGTATCATCTGGCGTACGGCCGGTTCGCTCATCATGGCTTTTAAAGTTTTTTCGGCACCATAAACCATACCCATGCGGCGGTGATAACGGTCGACCTCCAGTAGTTGCGGGCCAAGTACCTCGGCCAGGCGGCCTGCCGCTTGCCGGGTTTGTATATCCATTTGCCAAAGGCGTTCTGTAGCAGTTATATAGCCCTGTGCATAATACAGGTCGTGCTCGTTATCGGCAAAAATATGCGGGATACGGTTCTCATCGTATTTGATGGTTACCTTATCCGTAAGGCCCGGAAGCATTAAATGGGTGGTTGATAAAATATTCTTGCTTTCGGCATTTTGCCAAAATCCATCCGCCGGACTTAAAAAATCGCCGAATGGTGGTACCGGGCCAAATTTATGTTGCAATGCCCAAATCAATACAAGGGTAAAGGCGATGGATAAAAACGCTTTTGTAAACTTCATGTGGTTTCAGTATCAAGTAGTTGGGCAGTGAGCGGGGACTGGTGAATAATGAGTAGAAAATTATGACTATTAATAATCATGATGTTAACTACTCACCACTCACTACTCACCACTTAACCAAAGTTAATGTTTTAATATACATCCTCAAGCTTTGGTTTATGCTTATAATGTTTTTTGTAGGGATTATTATCATAACCGGATGAGCGGCCCTCTTTGCGGTACTCCCAGGGTGGGGTAGGATTGGCATCCTGCCATAGGCCCAGCTTATTTTCGCGGGCATTTTGCTCCAGGCTGGCTAATTCGGCGCTTTGTGAATAGGCTTTGTATTGCCATGCGAAACCATTTTTTACCAGCTGATAATTTACATTGGTGCCATCGGGCAAAATAACCATAGCAACGGTGCGGCCATAGCGGTCTTTAGTATTGCCTATCAGGGTAACATCCTTGCCAAAGCAAAGATCGGAAGTGAATTTTTTAGCCGCTTTACCAAAGGCCTGTGACTTTTCGGGGCAATCAATTTCGGCCAGGCGAACGGTAATTTGCTGGTTCTCGTTGCTGAGCAGGCCCAGCGTATCACCATCTTTTATTTTAACTACTTTATACTGATTAGCTGGCTTGGGGTTACAGCCCCATAGTATGAACAGACAGATGAGAAGGCAGGTGTGATACTTTTTGAACATTTTTCAAATGTGCAGATTTTTTGTCTGAATCAGAATTAACTTCGTTGAGGGCTTCGCTGTTTACATGATTGTCAAAATTTTGATTCAGATACTCTTTATTCCGCATGCAGGCTCATCACATTACCATCCGGGTCTTTTACGGCCAAAAACTTCCCCCATGGGGTCTCATCAATTGTACCCAGTTCAATGCCTTTGGCGGTGAGATCTTTAATATCGGCATCCAGGTTATCGGTTTTAATCACAAAGCCACGGATGCAGCCGGGTATCATTTCAGGGAACCGTGTAACCAGCGTAATAGAAACCGGCGAACCAGGGAAACCCAACTGCACCCATTGCTGATCCGGGGCAAAAGGGGCATCGACTAAGATTTCGAAACCCAGTTTTTGATAAAACTCCTTGGCCCTGGTTTGGTCGGTAACCGGGATAGAGATAACTTCAATTGCTTTCATTTGAGTTGGTTTTATGTTGGTGTTTAAAAGCTAATGTCTAAGCTCCTGGCATTTCATTTAATATTTGAATCATTCTGCGGGTAATACCTTTTTTCCATCCGGATTCCATAAATATACTGGAGAATATATTTTTAAGCCCTTTGAAGCCACTATGTTCCAATACCAGACGGGTGCCATCGCCATCGGGGGTTAACGTCCAGGTAAGTAAAGTATCCAAACCTATAACACCGGGCCGGGGACCGCCTTTCCAGGTATATACCAGCCTTTGATTAAGTATCACTTCCAGTACCTCGCAATAAACAATACCATCCCAACCCATTTTAGGCAGTGGTTTGCTATGAAACTGAAACTGATGACCAACTACAGGCTTAAAATCATTCTTCATGAGCCACTGGCTAACCAGCTCGGGGTTAGTGAGGCATTCCCAAACCTTTTCAGGAGCATGGGGAAAATGCCACTTGATAACAAGATCTCTTTTCATTTATGTGTAACCTTTGGGTTACGTAAATATATAAGTAACTTTTGAGTTACGCAAATGAAATTTATTTTATTTGAAAAGTTAATTTATAACTATATCTTTAGTTATAAAATATCTCATGAAAATATTATTGATGAAAACGCTGCTTATCATCTCGCTCCTCTGCGGGTATCTTGCTGTTGCCCCTTCAGCACAGGTTGTTAAAAAGAATGCTGCCTTAATAAAACAGATCGACTCCATGTTTAAGACCGATCAGTTCTGGCGTAAAGAATTTGTGAAAACGCGGCGAAAGGAAAAATCAGTCTATAGTGATGAAACTATCCAAAGTAAATGGGAAGAAGCGGATCGTATCAACGAGTTAAAAGCCAAGGCTATTATCAAAAAGTACGGCTATCCGGGTTATGACCTGGTTGGCGGTTCAAGCGATAGCTTTTGGGCCATTGTACAACATTGCGATGATGATATCCCCTTCCAGGAACAGGTGCTTATTTTGATGAAGAAGGAGGTAGATAAGAATAACGCCGACAAAGAAAATTATGCTTTACTGACCGATAGGGTACTTGTTGGTAAACATCAAAAGCAAATTTACGGTACTCAAGTAAATGTTGATCCGAAAACGCATAAAGCCACACCCTTCCCTCTGAAATACCCCAAATCTGTTGATAAGCTTCGTAAGGAGGTTGGTCTTGAGCCACTTGCTGCCTATCTTAAAAGTTTTGAATAACCCGTAGATTATTCAAGTGGAACTTTATTAGCTTATCTTTGTTGCTTTAATGTTAACCATAAATTAAGTATCCTGATGGGTAAATTTACCATACCAGACAAAGTACTGTATGTATGCGTTGGTAGCAAATGCGGCAAGAGGGGTGGCAAGGATATGTTTAAGCTGGCTAAATCATACGCCAAACATCATCACGGACCCGAAGAGATAGAAGTGATAGAAACAGAATGCACCGACAGGTGTAAATATGCCCCTGTTTGTAGTATTCAGCCGGGTAATACCTGGTTGAAAGAATATCATCCTAAGGACGTATTGAAGCTGATGGATCTGATATAGGCTCTATCCAATCCTTCCCGCAAGTTAAGGATACTCCGGAGGAGTAAAAGCTTTATAGGAAACAAACAACAATCATGTAGCATGCCGAATGTATACAACCGGGTACAGTACCGATGGCACTGAATGGTAACCGAATTTTTCTACAGTTTTAACCCCCATGGAGTTTGTAAAATTACTTACTGAATGACATTGAACCCTCCCCTGAAGAGTAATAGCCCATGAAGGCGGGGTTTAAACCTGCAAGATTAAAAACAAAGTCGCATAGCCGACTCACCCGGTCTACGCTTCGCTGGACCACCCTCTCTGCGGCTTTGCCGCAAAGAGGGTAAAGAAAAAAGAATTAAAAATCCCCTCTATGCGCGAAGCGTAGAGAGGGGTGACGAGCGCAGCGATGTCGGGGTGAGTCGATAGATGCTTAATTTGCGCCTTATGCTTTTCATGGGCTATTACTCCCCTGAAGGGGAAGGGTTTAATAATTAGAAAGCCCCTCGCTAAATGCAAGGGACTTTTAATTTTCAATTTTGCTTATCAAAAGTCTCACCCTTTAGGGGCAGATTATTCACAATATTATTTGTTTTGGCGTTCATGAGGACTACGCCATTTAGGGGGCGCTTTTTACGCTTCGCTGTCATATTTGATCTGACCAACGTGTTTGTCGATCTGCCATCTGCCGGTACCTTCTTCGCCGATAACTTCAAACAGTTCAAGGGCACGACGGGCTTTGTATTCTTCTTCGCGTTGTTCTTTCAGAAACCAGTTCAGGAACTCCATAGTCACAAAATCCTGCTCTTTCATGCAACGGGCATAAATGTTTTTGATAGATTGTGTAACGCTGATCTCCTGGTCCAAAGCTTCTTCAAACACCTCGCGAAAAGAGTTATATTCCTGTTTGATGCCGGTAACTTCCGGAGATATAGCGTTGCCGCCCATATCCAGGATGTATTTATAAAATTTTAACTGGTGAACCCTTTCCTCTTCAGCCTGTTTAAAAAAGTAGTCGGACGAAAAATCATAGCCATTACGGTTACACCAGGAAGCCATAGATAAATATATAGATGAAGACAAAGCTTCTTTTCTAACCTGTTGATTTAAAAGCGCTTCAATTTCTGTTGAAATAAGGCTTTTTATGCGGAGCAGATCTTTCATAGTTTTAAATTAATAGCTTGTTGCAGGTATTATGATGCAATAATAGTGCTATATGTTAATATAACTATAATTTAAAGATAATATGAATTTAGTATTAGTCTAAATAGTTAACTAACTATGTTACAGAGACGTTCGTGCAGGATATGATTTAACTCCAGCATCACAAAAGTGCCTTCCAATAATTCTTTCAGGGCTATGATTTGTATGAGTGATAATACATAGCAATGATCGCAGGCGCAGATAAAGATGATCTCTACATCGGGATCTTTAGTAGTATTGAGCAGGGCTTGCTCAATATCGATATGATAAACCGACTTGCGCAGCTTTAACAGGCAACGATAATCGAATTTGGCCACCTTACCCGCAAAATCAACATACCAGCAACGCTCGGCGTCGCATTGGTAAATGGCCCCTGCCGATGTTTTAAAAACATCTGTCCATGGAGTGCTTGTTGTAATGGTGGTAATCATATCTGGGCACAAAGATTATTATTATTTATAATTAATCCAAATAAAGCACTCTATTTTTTATTAACAAGGCTCAAAGGGATATGGAAAGCTGATGCCGGATGCTGGACTTTAGGATTTTTGGAGCAAGGAACAATAAAAGAATCTTTGTTCCTTGCTCCAAAAATCCTTATTCCAAAAAAGTTTTTAATACTTTAGGGTCCACATACTCAGTATAAAATGAACAACATTAAAGCCTGTATTTTTGACCTTGACGGTGTAATTGTTGATACAGCCATATACCATTATAAAGCCTGGCGACGCCTGGCCAATTCACTGGGTTTTGATTTTACGGAACAGCAGAACGAACAATTGAAAGGTGTAAGCCGGGTGCGGTCGTTAGAGATTGTGCTGCAAGCCGGAGGGATAACAAAAACTGATGCCGAAAAGGATCAATTAGCCGCGCAAAAGAATGCCTGGTACATGGAAATGGTAAACCAGATGACGCCTGCCGAAATATTGCCCGGCGCACGCGAGTTTGTGCAAAGCTGTCGCGACGCGGGCATCAAAACCGCTCTTGGGTCGGCCAGTAAAAATTCCATGACCATTTTGGAGAAGCTGCAGATAGTACACCTGTTTGACGCCATTATCGATGGCAACAAAGTAACCAAAGCCAAACCTGATCCGGAGGTTTTTTTAAAAGGAGCGGAAGCACTGAGCATCGAACCAAAATACTGCGTGGTTTTTGAGGATGCCATTGCCGGTGTGGAGGCAGCCAAAGCAGGCGGGATGAAAGCCATCGGTATAGGCGACCCCAAGGTGTTGTATGAGGCAGATCTGGTGGTGAGTGGGCTTAACGAGATGACTTTAGATAAATTATAACTTTTATATACTAACCCCAAACGCGTCATTGCGAGGTACGAAGCAATCTCTACATAGGCAGGTCACTTACAACTGCTCTGTACAGCATAGAGATTGCTTCGTACCTCGCAATGACGGTAGAGTAGAAATTTTAAATGAAAAACTACATACAACCTAACGCGTGGAGCATTATTGAAGAAGGCTTTGACCCGCAGCATCATCAAATATCGGAGAGTATATTTAGCCTGGGCAATGGCCGCATGGGTCAGCGGGCTAATTTTGAAGAAGCTTACAGCGGACAATCATTATTGGGCAACTATGTAGCGGGGGTTTATTATCCCGATAAAACCCGTGTAGGCTGGTGGAAAAATGGCTATCCCGAATACTTTGCCAAAGTGCTCAACGCAGCCAACTGGACGATCATCGATGTAAGCATCGACGGCGAACAACTCGACCTGGCTAAGTGCGAAGTAAGCAATTTTCGCCGGGAACTGAATATGAAGGAGGGATACCTGAAAAGAAACTTCAGCGCCAAAACAACCGGTGGCAAAGCGGTAGAGGTAGAAGCCATTCGCTTTTGCAGTATGGTTGACGATGAGGCAGCGGCCATAAAATATACCATTACCCCCGTAAACTTTAGCGGTAACATTACGCTGACACCTGCTATCGATGGTGATGTAGTAAACAAAGACTCCAACTACGACGAAAAGTTTTGGGACGAGGTAAGCAAAGCCAACCAACCTGATGGTGGCTACGTGGTGATGCGTACCAAGAAAACAGGCTTTGAGGTTGCCACAGGCATGAAGTTCAGCCTTTTGCAGAATGAGCAGCTGATTCAACCAAATGCAGAAGCCATCACCAAAGAAAAATATGTGGCTTCGGCGATAACTATACAGGCGCAGCAGGGGCAAAGCATCAGTATCATAAAATATGTGGCTAATCTATCCTCCCAAAATCACAAACCCGGGGAATTGGTAACCCATTTGAACGATACCCTTAACCGGGTTTCCTTCAAAGGCTTTGATACCCTACTGGCGGAACAAGCCGCTGCCTGGGCCAAAAAATGGGAACATAACGATATCATTATCGAAGGCGATGTATCGGCGCAACAGGCCATCCGCTTTAATATATTCCAGCTCAACCAAACCTATACAGGTGAGGACGACCGCCTCAACATCGGCCCTAAAGGTTTTACCGGCGAAAAATATGGCGGCTCTACCTATTGGGATACCGAAGCCTATTGTGTCCCCTTTTACCTCGCCACTGCCGATCAAAAGGTAACCCGTAACCTGCTCCTGTACCGCTATAAACAATTGGGTAAAGCTATTGAGAATGCCACCCTGCTTGGTTTTAAGGATGGCGCGGCTTTGTACCCCATGGTCACCATGGATGGCACCGAATGCCATAATGAGTGGGAGATCACATTTGAAGAGATCCACCGCAACGGAGCTATCGCTTATGCCATTTTTAATTATGTGCGTTATACTGCTGATGAAGCCTACCTGGCCGATTATGGCCTGGAAGTATTGATAGCCATTGCCCGTTTCTGGTCGCAAAGGGTAAGCTGGTCGCAGGCTAAGCAACAATATGTGATGCTGGGCGTAACCGGGCCAAACGAGTACGAAAATAACATCAACAATAACTGGTACACCAGTACCCTGGCTACCTGGTGCATGACCTACACTATAGAAGTAATTGAAAAAGTAAAAGCCGCCAATAAAGCCAAATACGATGCTCTGGCTGCCAGGATCAATTTTGACGAAGCTACCGAAACATCCAGGTACAAACATATCATCGAAAAAATGTACTACGGTTACGACGAAAAGCTACAGATGTTTTTACAGCAGGACGGCTACCTGGATAAAGAACAGATCCTGGTGAAAGATCTGCCAGCTGCCGACCGTCCGCTGAACCAGAAATGGAGCTGGGACAGGATCCTGCGGTCGTGCTATATCAAACAGGCCGATGTATTACAGGGGATTTACTTTTTTGAAGACAGGTATGATCTGGAAACCATCCGCCGCAACTTTGATTTTTATGAGCCGCGTACTGTGCATGAGTCATCGTTGTCACCCTGTGTGCATGCCATATTAGCCGCCAAACTGGGCGATGAAGCCCGTGCCTATGAGTTTTACCTGCGCACCGCCCGCCTGGATCTGGACGATTATAATAATGATACCGAAGATGGCTGCCACATCACGTCGATGGCCGGCACCTGGATGTCGGTAGTGGAAGGTTTTGGGGGCATGCGCGTGCGTGATGGTAAGTTGTCATTCCAGCCTTTTATCCCAGCAAAGTGGTCGTCGTTCTCGTTTCATATCGGTTTCCGTGGGGCATTGCTGAATATTAAGGTAAGTAAGGATGGTGTGCAGATTAAAAATGCCTCGGATAAGGAAACAAGTGTGGTGGTTTATGGGAAGGAGCATGTGGTAGAAGCTGGTAGTGAGGTGTTGATTGAAAAGTAGATTGGTCACTGTAGTCTGAAGACTACAGGCATAGTCGTTCGAAGTCAGAGACTTCGAACAGCAACTTTTTGATATTAGATAATAAATTATGGGCTGTCCGAAGTCAGAGACTTCGAACAGTGCCATTCGTATATAAATGAGAAAAAGTACGCTGTCCAAACAAAATTCAGCGCTGTCCGAAGTCTCTGACTTCGGACGACTATGCCTGTAGTTTGCAACTACAGTAATGCTTTGATATATTTAAACAAAGCTTATAACTATATGACGCGAAAAGGCTATATCATTCACGATCAACAAGCCATTTATTATATGACATTTACGGTAGTTGGTTGGATAGATGTCTTTTCCAGGCAGCAATACCGAGATATAATAATTGAATCACTAAAATACTGTCAGACGCACAAAGGGTTGCATTTACATGCTTACGTAATCATGTCGAATCATATGCACCTTGTAGTTTCTGTAGATGAGAAATTTACCATAAGTGATTTTGTGAGAGATTGCAAAAAGTTTACGGCCAAACGTATCCTGGATGATATAGAAGTAAATGATGGCGAGAGTCGTCGCGAATGGATGTTGCACCAGTTTAAATATTATGCTTCGAGGCATAGCCGCAATGAACGGTATCAGCTATGGGAGCATGATAATCATTTTATTGAACTGAGTTCACCGGCTTTTATGCAGCAAAAGATTGATTACATTCACCAGAATCCGGTTAAAGCAGGCCTGGTTTATCGGGCTGAAGATTATGTTTATTCAAGTGCCTCAAATTATGCTGAAGTTGACAAGATCATAGACGTAGATTGTTTGTATTTGAATATACTGTAGTCTGAAGACTACGGGCATAGTGGTTCGAAGTCAGAGACTTCGAACAGCGCCTGACTTTTAATGATATAAGCTAAGAAAATAAAATAATACATGCGCTGTCCGAAGTCTCTGACCCTGTAGTCTGAAGACTACAGGCATAGTGATATAAGCTAAGAAAATAAAATCATACATGCACTGTCCGAAGTCTCTGACTTCGGACGACTATGCCTGTAGTTTGCAACTACAGTAAACGCCGAACAACAAAACAATCATTTTAAACAAAATCCCGGAAAAAAGTCTTGATACCTGATACTAACTACCTGATACTAAAAGAAAAATGAACAAACTCATCATATATCAACTATTGCCCCGCCTGTTTGGCAATACACAAACGCGCAATAAAGTCAATGGTTCTATCGAAGAAAACGGTGTTGGCAAACTGAACGATATCAACGACAAAGCCCTGCAGGAAATTAAGGCCATGGGTTTTACCCATGTATGGTACACCGGCGTTATTGAGCACGCTACCATGACAGATTATACTGCCCATGGTATTGCCAATGACGATCCGGATATTGTGAAGGGCAGGGCAGGATCACCTTACGCCATTAAGGATTATTATGACATCGCACCCGATCTGGCTGTTGACGTGAACAACCGTATGGCCGAATATGAGGCTTTGATCCAACGAACCCATAATAATGGATTAAAGGTGATCATGGACCTGGTGCCCAACCATGTGGCCCGTACCTACGCTTCGGATGTAAAACCACCCGATGTTCGCGATTTTGGGCAGGATGATGATAAGAGCAAAGCTTTTGATCCACGGAACGATTTTTACTATATCCCCGGTCAGCCTTTTGTAGTGCCGGCTGGTTATAACCCAGGCGGGGATGAATTCCACAGTCCCTTGAAAGATGGCCGTTTTGACGAGAATCCCGCAAAAGCTACAGGTAATGATGTATTCAGCGCCACGCCATCTATAAACGATTGGTTCGAGACCATGAAACTGAATTACGGGGTTGACTATATGAACGGCCGCTATGGTCATTTCGACCCTATACCTCCGTTGTGGAACAAGATCTATGATATCCTGACGTACTGGAGCCGGAAAGGTGTTGACGGTTACCGTTGCGATATGGTAGAGATGGTACCCACCGAATTCTGGGCCTGGGTTATTCCTAAGTTAAAAGCGGCTTATCCCGGCACCATATTCATCGGCGAAGCCTATGATAAAAATAAATACGGCGACTATATTTCCAGAGGCGGATTTGATTACCTGTATGATAAGGTGGGTTTGTACGATGCCATACGGCGCTTAACCTGTAACGACTACGGCGCCAGCACCTGGGAGATCAACAACGTATGGAACACCCATTGTCATGGTATCGACCAGCACATGCTGCGCTTTATGGAAAACCACGATGAGCAGCGCATCGCCTCCCGCTATTTTGCCGGTGATGCCTGGCTGGCCGTCCCAGGTATGATCGTAACGGCTACCATGAACACCGGTCCGGTCATGATCTATTCGGGTCAGGAAGTAGGCGAACCGGCTCTGGGCAATCAGGGCTTCAGCGGTGATGACGGTCGAACCTCTATATTTGATTATTGCGGCCTGCCCGAGCATCAGAAATGGCTCCATAATGGGGCATTTGATGGCGCAAACCTTTCCGAAAGCCAGAATAACCTGCGCGGTTTCTATCAAAAATTATTGGTCAGTGTGAGCGGTAACGAGGCTTTAAGCAACGGACTTTTTTATGAACTGATGATGGCCAATGAGCATCAGCCCGGCTTTGATCAATTATTATATATTTATCTGCGCTACACCGACCAGCAACGTGTACTGGTTATCGCCAACTTTAACCGTGCCGAACGTACACTGGTTGTTAAACTACCCGATGACCTGCTTGGTAAACTAAACGTAAGCGGTAAAACAGCATTTACCGATTTGCTTAGCGAAGCAAAGTTCAATACCGATGATATCAGAAATGGGGTAGAGGTAAAAATACAGGCCTCTGGCGGGCTTTTGCTGGCGTTTTAAGGTACGATACTCCCCAAATCCCCTTCATGTCATTGCGAGGTACGACGAAGCAATCTCGTAGCTATTCTTGCCGATGAGAACGCGAGGGGATTGCCACGATACGCTACGCAATGACATATTTTTTATTTTGTTTCAGCCCCCTCTTTCAGCCTTGCGCTCGTTTGCAACGAGTGCTTATTGTGGAGAGGCGATTGCATCGCCCTTGCGTTTTAAACGCGAACCCATGTTAAGCACTCGTTGCAAACCACAGGTGTTGGGAAGAGTTACCAGAAAGGGGAATGATGGCCGTTCGGAGGCGGTTTGTCAGGGTCTCCACCATAA
>NZ_JBFUPN010000028.1:0-100675 GCF_041355315.1 Mucilaginibacter sp. RCC_168 | reverse complement strand
TAACGTTTATGAAGGATGGCTACTCTATCAAGATTACAACTAAAAGATGTGTCCACACAGTAGCCCCACGGGAGGGGTTTATTCATGCGGCATAAACCGGTATGATGTATAAACCCCTTCCTTCCCCTTCCCGAGGGAAGGAATCGCACGTGGCCCGGGCTTTTAATGGAGTGTTATGTTTCGATATTCAGAGTGACAGCCCCTTTATCAAACAAAAAAGCATTACCCTATTAAAGGTAATGCTTGTGTTGAGGCCGGTCAGGACCATTTAACTAAGCATATCACCAACAATATACTTAATTTTGTTTGCACTTTCTCAGGGTGCTTTTCATAGGTAGTATTCTTAATATACCCCCCTCAGGAGGTATGATATATTTGTAAACAACGCGATAACTGATCTCAGGTGTGGTATCAATCCCAAATGGAGATGTAAACTACTCACCATACCGTTCACCATCTGATAGCTTGGGCGTTGTACTATAATTGCCATCAGCAGGATAAAAAAAATAAGTGCCTTATCAGTTAACCTTAGCTTCATTATCAGCGGTTTTAGTAAAACGCCTTGATACAAATGTAAGTAGAGTAATAAGTCGCCGCAATCCGTGAAAACACCGTATTTTTAAGAGTAAAATTACGGTGTTTTAGCCATTCCGAACTTCGGGATGGCCTTGAGTACAATTGTTATCTTAACTTTTGACTCTAACCTCTTACAACTTGATCTTAACAAAGTAAATGCTGTTATGATCAACCGTGTTGGTAGCCGGCAGTATCTTGGCCGCGAAGCCACCTTTGCCATTATCCAGCACGCCAAAGTCATCATCGTTAGAGATGGCCAGGATATTACCCGGTAACAGGGCCAAACCTTCGGCCTTATCATGCGGATAAACGGTTGGCAGGTCTTTCAACAGATCAAGCACCAGTGTTTTGGATACCGGGGTAATACCGGCACCTTGCAAACCGGCCTGGTCGTTCAGCTCTTCTACGGTTTTGCCGCCATAAAGCTTGCCATTAGCACCGTTTGCCTCATCGGAGATATCCGTAGCGCCGGTAAGGCTGATTTTAAATACTTTTTTAAAGGTAGCCGGTTTTTTTGGATCACCACCGTACAAACCATCGCGCTCAATGGTTAAAAAGGTAGTGGCGTTCACCGCTACAATATCACTCACGCCGGTAAGCGATACATTGTCCATTACATAAGCGTATTGTTTGGTTGCACCCGAGGCGATATCGAAAGTTAAGATGCGCAGTATAGTTGAAGCGGCACCCGCTGCTTTGGTTGGGTTAAGCATAGGCGATTGCATCATGCCCACCAGTGTTTTGCCGTCGGGGGTAATGGTAAGGCCTTCCATGCCACGGTTGGGTTTGCGTTTGGCAAATACCAAGGGGATTTTACGACCGCCCGTGCCGGTTCCAAACGGGTTGATACGTTCAATAGTACGACCGGCAGCATCAAAGTGAACAATATGCGGACCATATTCATCGCTGATCCAAAAAGAGCCGTCGGAGGCTAAAACCATGCCTTCGGAGTCGATACCATCAGCGCTTGGCGCTACCTGGTTGCCGTTCAGGTCAAAAGCGATCTCTCCGGTACCGCCCTCATTGATAGGGTTAGGTAAGCCGTTTAGGGGTTGCCCCGCAGCATTTTTAAGCTGGATGGTTTGCTCCAATACCAGTTTACCATCTTTTAGCCTGAACTTGCCTATTTCGGGTGTAAAATCGGCTTTACCGAAGATGATGGCATTGGCAGTGGAACCAGCAGCGTTTGGTCCGCGATCGGTAAGCAGGTAAAATACATTAGCGTCCTTAGGATCGGGCGCTATGGCCGAACCAAAGCCGCCGTTGTATACTTTTACCCCATCGGCAGTGGTCATCAAAACGGCAGGATCAGCCGCTTCGGCCATATCCGGGTACGGTGGAGCTATATTTACTTTGTGATCCTTTTTACAGGCGCTAAATGCTATAGCACTAAAAGCGAAGAGGGTTAATAAAGTTTTTTTCATGGGTTATAGGGTTTTATAATAAAGTTGTCACAAAGTAAACCCCGGCCTGTAAAGGAATTGTTAACTTAAAAATAATTGATTGGGGGATGAGGTGCTGCGGAGGACTCAGCCTACCATTGTTTCGGCTTGGTCGCTGGAAAAAGAAGTTTGGAAAAATATTTGTTATACCGAGTGAAGTATCTATTGTGCGCCGGACATGGCTGCAGAAGTCCTTCGTTATCGCTCAGAATGACAACGGGGATTAGGAGAATCAAAACCGCGTTAAAATTTGTTAAAAAGTGTTAAAATCGATGGTTTTGAATAATTTTTAAGCGTTTTTACACTGTTTTAGAATCGAAAATTGTTAAAATTTAAGGTTTAAAAAGTTTTTGTTACCGATATTTATCATCCATATGAATACAAAACTTACACTATTATTATCCGCCGGATTACTGATCGCTTCTGCCGGCTACGCGCAGCAAAGTGGCCCCGATACCGGCAAAAATAAACCGGCCGCTGTCGTAAAAGAAGATCTCCGGGATGATTGGGCCGCGTTATCGCACTATGCCCTGGAAAATAAGCAGATAGGCGACCCTAAACCGGGCGAAAATAGGGTGGTTTTTTTGGGAAGCTCTATTTTTGAAAGATGGAAAACTACTGTGCCTGAGTTTTTTAAGGATAAACCTTACCTGGACCGGGGCATCAGCGGTCAAATTTCAGGGCAGCTACTGATCCGCTTTCGTCAGGATGTGATCAACCTGAAACCCAAAGCCGTGATCATATTGGCAGGTAGTAACGATATCGCATCCAACTACGGGCATTTGACCAACGAGTACATTATGAACAACATCCGCTCGATGGTTGAGCTGGCTAAACTGCACCATATCAAGGTGATATTGTGCGCGTATTTACCTGTATTTGATTATCCATGGCGTAAAGGCATTGAGCCTGCAGGCAAGATCATAGCGCTCAACAAGCTCATCAAAACATACGCAGCCGAAAATAACCTGACTTTGCTGGATTATTTTACACCTTTTGTTGATGAACGCAACGGCCAAAAGCCCGGGCTCACTACTGATGGGGTACACCCCAACGCTGCAGGTTATCAGGTTATGGCTACGGTTACAGAGCAGGCTATTGCCAAAGCTTTAAAATAGGAATTAAGAAAACCTTTAGCTGCAGGTAGTTTGAATAGTAAATTTACTATAATTATTTACCGACCGAAAACGAACAATCGCATGTATCAAAACAGTACATGTTTTAACATGTACTGTTTTTAATTTGCTGATAATCAAATATATAAAACGATGGCACTCGCTTTGTTGATAATATTGAAGCCAGGTAGATTATTATGAAACAGCGTAGATATTTGGAGCGACGTACGTTTAACCAGGATCGTTTTGATATTTTGATAAAACGACAGCAAAAGGGGGTAGCTACCTTTAATGAGCTTACAGAACTGGATGCTATTGTGAACCGTGATCCTGATATACGCGAAAGTGTCCTGGAAGAAATGCAGGCGATAAATGACCCTCCGGATGAGCCAAATCGAGAGGGAATAGCCCAAACTCCTGCTGTAAAAACGCAAACCTGGCTGGATAAGATCGCTTCCTTTTTTAAACGGTTATTTGCACATACAGATGTACCAGCCTCTGCCTTAATAGCCTGAAATAGCAGTTTATAGCACCGATTTGATCTTTTTGCGGTATTCATTAGGCGAACTTCCCATGAGTTTGGTAAACATTCTGGAAAAATAATACTGATCTTCAATTCCCAGGCTAATAGCTATATTTTTGATAGACATGGCTGTAAAGGAAATATACTGACACGCTTTCTGTACTTTAAGCTGATTGAAGTATTCGATAGGGGCATAACCCGTTTTAGCCCTGAAAAGCGCCGAAAAATGCGAGGTTGATAAATTAGCAAAAGCCGAAAGATCATCAAGCCGGAGGATCTTATTGATGTTATCCTGCATAAAGCCGATGGTTTTCTCCACTACATTATTATCCGTATTTTCTTCCAGGTGATTGAATTTATCTTCATAGATGAGCGAGGATAAGAAATGTGAAAATATCATGTTTACATAGCGTAGCGTATCGCCGCTATAGCCCTTCTCCAGATTATAACAAATATCTTCAAATAGTTTAATACGGTCTTCATTATAAGATAGATATGGCTTATAGTTTTCTGAGTTTTGGAGGATAAGGTCGATGATGAAAGCCGATATTTCCCCTTTAAAGTGGATCCAGTAAATGGTCCAGGGTTTATCCATATTAGCGGCATACTTATGCGGCGTATTCGCCGGAATAGCTATAAATTGTGACGGTGAAACTTCTACTTTCTTTTTATTGATCTCCAGCCAGCCATAACCCTCTGTACAATAGATAATAATATGCTGATTGATGCCATTAAGGCGTTCGGCATAATGATGACTGGCTTTGGGGTAATACCCTATATCAGTTATATAGATCTGTTTGGTAACAGGGTCTTTACTTAAAAAGTTGGCGATGATCTTTTTGGGCAGTACAATAAGTTTCTGCCCTTCAAAACCTTCACGCCGTCTTAACGCTGTGCTTTTTGTCATTTTTTCAAGAGGATAGGGATACGCTGACCGGTTTATAATATGGGTGCACAACGTTAATCAAAAAAACAAAATCATCATAAAATATTTCATTTTATGATGTTCGGGACCTTCAATTTTAACTTCGCCGAATATTCTATCCGCCCTCTTTATATATCCTGAGATGCAAAATAGCTAAACCAAAGGTTAAATCTTCACTTAATATCAATTGTGCTTGTTGTCATAAAAAAGTCCATCATTATCGTAACATTAACTATTTTTTAATCTGTTTTAATCCGGGAGCTTTACATCGAACCAATTGAACATATTATCCATATTTAAGAGTGCCTGCCTTGCCGCTATGTAAATAACGGTATGCCTGTTAATAACAGATAATATGATTTGCCGGTATAAGCCATGATGAAAATATTACTTTGCCCATTTACTGTTATTGTTTTGTTAATATGTGGTCAGTGTGCATTTGCGCAGAAGACCATTACCACAGTGGATAAGTTAGAAATGATCACCAGTTACGTTACTATTAAACTGGATGCTCATACCGGTATGGTAAACTACACATTTTTCAATGGCATCCGGATCGAAAATACAGTGGCCTACATCAACGACATTAAATCAGGAGTTACCTCAAGCGCCGATTTTGCCAACCATGAATTTGTTACTGCCGAAGTTCATGACAGCATAGGTACTGGTAGGCAAATAATTATTACACATAGCGATCAAAAGCACCCGTTTATACTGGAACAACGTTTCACCAATTACGAAGGGCACCCATATACGCTGATTACTTTGACCGCGAAAAATAAAGACACGAAAGCCGCCCTTTTAGAAACCCGCGATATCAGTCCGATAGCGGTATTGCCCAAATATAAAGGCCGGTTGTTTATTCCCGGTACCGAACCCCGAATACTGGATGTACCTTTTGATAATGACGACTGGACACCTACAGTAGAAAGGAGCTGGCCTAAAACAGGTTCGCCAAAAACTACAGGGATCACCTACGAGTTCGCGGCTATTTATGATATGCTGAAAAACTCGGGCCTGGTTATCGGTAGTGTAAAGCACGATTTCTGGAAAACCGGCTTGGCTTATCAAACCTCAACAGAGTTGGGTTATGTGGATTCGCTCCGGGTTTTTGGCGGTGCCTCTACGCCCGACGACTCTAAGTTACCACCGGCTTACGGCGGTAACGATGGCACGCACGACCTGGTGGCGCATGGCACCGCGGTAGGGCAGTCAGTAAGCTCGCCTCCCATATTTTTATGCGCGATGGACGATCTACATAAGGCTTTTACACAATACGGCGAGGCAAATTCGACCATTAATGGTAAACGCACATGGACTGGTAATGCCCCGGTGTATTGGAACAGCTTTGGTGTGGAAGGTGTGTTAGGTTACGAAGGGGTAATGATGCCGCCTGCGGTTGAAAAGATCTCTGATTTTTTGCATACCCTAACTAATTTCAGCGGCTATTCTAAACCGGTCATGAGTATAGACTCCTATGATCAGGGTATTTACTCGACTGAAGTTTTGGCCAACCTGGGTAAATATTTCGCTAAGAATAACCAGCAAATGGGCTTTTACTTTATCCCCTTTGCCATGTGGAACTGGAAGGATGATATCGAGGGGAAAAAGGTAGCAGGCTCAAATTATGCTTTAAAAGATGTATTGCTGCATGATAATGAGGGAAAACCTATTATGTATAAAGATGGTAAATGGGGGGCTTACGCGATGGACCCTACGCATCCGGCTGTTCGTCTGTATATCATCCAGCAATTGAAAAAGGCCAAAGCCATTAACGCTAAATTCCTGAAGATCGACTTCCTGACAGGTGGTGCATTAGAGAGTACCACCAGATATAATAAAAACATTCGTACAGGGATGCAGGCCTATGATTATGGCATGAAAACATTGCGTCACCTGGTTGATTCTATCCTGGGTAAAGATATTTTTATTACCCAGGCCATATCGCCTATGTTCCCGCACCAGTATGCACACACCCGTTTCATATCAACCGATGTGTACTCGCATCTGCGTGATGATCAGCCTGGCTTTCCGCATTATGGCAGTACGGAGGCCTCACTGGCTACGGGTTCACACATGGGCTGGGTGCAGGGCACCTTGTTCCCATACACCAACCTGGATGTAAGCATCATGAAAAGCTTTCAGAAAAATCCCGATTTGAATGATCAGGAGATCAAAGTACGATTATATGCCATGATGGTAATGGGTAGTATCCTGGGCGATGGATCAGATTTCAGGCACCCGCTGGCTGCAAGCCGGGCGCAGAAGTTTTTAAACAATAAGCGGATAGCAGCGTTTTTTAGTCATCCCCAAGCCTTTATTCCACTGAAAGCAGCCGATGGCGAAACGTTTGATCAGCAAATGGCATTTTACCTGCCGGGTGAAAATACCTTGCTGGCCTTGTTCAATTTCGACAGGCAGAAGAATTTTGAGCAGGTTTTAACCCGCCCGGTCCTGCACCTGGAGGCCGGGAAAGCTTATCAGTTTAAAGATATGCTGACCGATACTGTCGTGGGCGAATTAAAAAAAGGCGACACTGAATTTAAACTGAGCGCCGCACCTGCCAATGCCCTGATGCTAAAAATAATCCCGGTAAATAAAGAGAGCAAATAACGATATTACACTTAAACCAGCAAATACATATCCTAAAAAATGAGTAGTTCAAGAACATTTAACAGCCGGTATATTATCGGGATCTCCTTTATTTCGGCCCTGGGCGGATATCTTTTTGGGTTCGATTTTGCGGTGATCTCGGGCGCTTTACCATTTCTGCGTACCCAGTTCGCGCTCGATCCGGTGTGGGAAGGATTTTTGACCGGCTCCTTAGCTTTAGGATGTATTATAGGCTGCCTGATTGCCGGTAATCTGGCCGATAAGTATGGCCGCAAACCCGGACTGATGGTAGCGGCCCTCATTTTCGCGATATCATCCATTGGTATCGCCTTTGCGCAAACCCTTACCTATTTTATCATACTGCGTTTTGCCGCGGGTATTGGCGTGGGCATGGCTTCTATGCTGTGCCCCATGTATATAGCCGAAGTTTCGCCGGCTGAGGTACGCGGCCGTAATGTGGCTATAAACCAGCTTACGGTAGTTATTGGCATATTGGTAACCAACATGGTCAATTATTTTTTAGCCGATGCCGGTCATGATGCCTGGCGCTGGATGTTTGGTTTAGGCGCTGTACCTTCAGCGGTGTTCCTGATCGGTGTTACCTGGCTGCCGGAAAGCCCGAGATGGTTGATGAAATCGGGCCAGGTGGCCAAAGCGCAGCAGGTGCTGAACAAAATAGGTTCAACAGATTTTGCCGACACCACGATGAAAGCCATTGAAAAATCATTGGCAGGAAGTACAGCCAAACAATCGTACAAAATGGTATTTGAAAAAGCCGTGCGCCCGGCGGTTGTGGTGGGTATCACGTTGGCCGTTTTTCAGCAGTTTTGCGGTATCAATGTGGTGTTTAACTATACCTCCACCATATTTGAATCGGTAGGGGCCAACTTGAACCGTCAGCTTTTAGAAACAGTTTCTATTGGCGTAGTGAACCTCGTATTTACCTTACTGGCCATGTGGCAGGTGGATAAGTTGGGCCGTCGGCCGCTGATGCTGGTGGGTTCGCTGGGTTTGTCCATCATGTATATTGTGCTGGCTATTGCCTTACAAAACCACTTCCCGGCGGGGTTGGTATCCATATTTGTGCTGCTGGCTATCAGTACTTATGCCATTTCGCTGGCCCCGGTTACCTGGGTGCTTATTTCAGAGATCTTTCCTAATAAGATCAGGGGTGTGGCCTCGTCGGTTGCTATAGTTTCGTTATGGGGCGCTTACTTTATATTAGTTTTTACGTTCCCTATCCTGGCCAAAAAGTTAGGTACCTACGGACCGTTTTACCTGTATGCGGGTATCTGTTTCCTGGGTTTCCTGTTTGTAAAGGCACGTGTTAAAGAAACTAAGTGCCAAACCCTCGAAGAACTGGAAGAAAATTTAATCAGACATTAATCCATTAAGAAGAATATATGATGCATCATTCTAATGTATCCGTTTGGGAAGAAAAAGTTGTGATCCCTACGTATGGTGTGGGCAAGCCCGATAAAAACCCTATGTTTTTTGAAAAACGTGTTTACCAGGGCAGCAGTGGCGTAGTATATCCCAACCCGGTGATCGAAAAAATTGCCGACGAGAAAGAAAACAAGGAATATACCGGTTTATTCCTTGAGAACAAATACCTCAAAATAATGATCCTGCCAGAGCTGGGTGGCCGTATCCAGATGGCGTTTGACAAGATCAAACAGCGTCATTTTATCTATTATAACCAGGTGATCAAACCGGCGCTGGTAGGCTTAACAGGTCCCTGGATCTCGGGTGGTATCGAGTTTAACTGGCCGCAGCATCATCGTCCAAGTACTTTTGATCCCATTGATTACACTTTGGAAGAGCATGCCGATGGCAGCAAAACCGTTTGGGTCAACGAAGTAGAGCGCATGTTTCATACCAAGGGCATGGCCGGTTTTACGCTTCGCCCGGATACAGCTTATATCGAGA
The DNA here is from genome assembly GCF_041355315.1 of Mucilaginibacter sp. RCC_168. Lineage (NCBI taxonomy): Bacteria > Pseudomonadati > Bacteroidota > Sphingobacteriia > Sphingobacteriales > Sphingobacteriaceae > Mucilaginibacter > Mucilaginibacter sp. RCC_168. The sequence continues at coordinate 91,552 of NZ_JBFUPN010000028.1, read as the reverse complement.
TCAAAGCTAAACTGTTTAACCGTTCCTCCTTGCCGCAAACCTTTTCGTGGTGGGCAAACCCGGCGGTAAAAGTGAATGATTATTACCAGTCGGTTTTTCCGCCTGACGTGAACGCGGTATTTGATCATGGCAAGCGCGATGTGTCTGATTTTCCTATCGCTACAGGTACCTATTACAAGGTTGATTATTCGCCGGGTACCGATATTTCGATGTATAAAAATATCCCCGTACCAACCTCGTACATGGCCATCAATTCCGACTATGATTTTGTTGGTGGTTATGAGCATGACTCGCAGGGTGGTTTGCTGCATGTGGCTAATCATCATGTATCGCCGGGTAAAAAACAGTGGACCTGGGGCCATAGCGATTTTGGCCAGGCCTGGGACAGAAACCTTACTGATGAGGACGGGCCTTATATAGAACTGATGACCGGCGTATTCACCGATAATCAGCCCGATTTTAGCTGGCTGATGCCTTACGAAGAAAAAACTTTTACGCAGTATTTTTTACCCTACCGTGAATTAGGCATGGTAAAAAATGCCACTAAAGATATCCTGCTGGCGTTAAGCAAAGAAGGCGGTAAAGTAACTACCAAGATACAGGTAACTTCGGCACAAAGCGGTTTGAATATTATCCTGAGTTATAAAGGAGAAATATTATTTGCGCAGACGACAGATATCAATCCTGAACAGGTTTTTGTGCAAGAAGTGGCAGTAAATGCCGATATAAATGAGACCGAGTTATTGCTGATCATCACCAACAGCAGCAAGCAGGAAGTACTGCGTTACGAACCGGCAAAAAACAAAAAGAACGAGATGCCTTTGCCGGCAAAACCCGCACTGACCCCGGCCGATGTGGAAAGCGTGGAGCAGTTATTTTTAACAGCTCAGCACCTGGAACAATATCGCCATGCTACGTATAGCCCTATCCCGTATTATGAGGAAGCGCTGCGTCGTGAACCAACAGATGTCCGCAATAATAATGCGCTGGGTAAATGGTATATCCGCAAAGGGCAGTTTGCCAAGGCCGAGCCCTATTTGCGCCAGGCGGTAGAAACCAGCATCCAACGTAACCCTAATCCTTATGATAGTGAGCCTTATTACAACCTCGGTCTTTGCCTGAAATATTTAGGCAGAGCCGATGAGGCTTACACCGTGTTCTATAAAGCCACCTGGAGCAATGCCTGGAAAGATACCGGCTTTTTCTGCGTAGCGATGATAGATCTGGCTCGTGGTCATTACCAATTGGCGTTAGATCACATTAATCAATCCTTAGACAGAAATGCCGCCAACAGTAAATCATACGTGATCAAAGCGACAGCCTATCGTAAGTTGAATCAGTTAGATAAAGCGCTGGCTACAATTGACACCGCTTTGGAACGTGATGGTTTTAACCTGGGCGCGTTGTTTGAAAAGATATTGGCTTACAGGATAAGTAATGATGCGGATAAGACAGAGGAAAGCCTGAACCAATTACTAACACTTTCTCGTCGTGACGACCAGAATTTTATAGAGTATGCCCTGGATTATGCCGCTGCCGGTTTGTATGACGAAGCATCGCAATTGCTGCAATTGGTGGTAAAACCTGCAGAATCAAACCCGATAGTTTATTATACCCTGGGTTGGCTGAGCCATCAAAGTGGCCGTAAAGCCGAGGCTGCGGAATGGCTGGCTAAAGCTGCGAAAGCCGATTCGTACCTGTGTTTCCCAAACCGTTTGGACGAGATCACTATCCTGAAACTGGCCATTGAGCTTAACCCGGCTGATGCCAAAGCGCCTTACTACCTGGGTAATTTGTTTTATGATAAACGCCAGTATGACGATGCGGTGAGTCACTGGGAACGCTCAGCCAAACTGGACGATCAATTCCCGACAGTTTTTCGTAACCTGGCTATCGCTTATTTCAACAAACAAAACAACGAGCAAAAAGCGCTGGAATATTTTGAGAAAGCTTTTGTTTTAGACAAAACAGATGCACGTGTACTTATGGAGCTCGATCAGTTATATAAGAGATTGAACAGATCGCCGGAGGAACGTTTGAAATTCCTGGAAGATAACCTGGCTGTGGCCGATCAGCGCGATGATGTTTACCTGGAAAGGGTAACGCTCTATAATCTTTTAGGTGATCATGAAACTGCTTTGAACCTGCTTAATGTACGCCAATTCCATCCATGGGAGGGGGGCGAAGGCAAGGCATCAGGCCAGTATATATTCAGCCTGATTGAGCTGGCTAAAAAATATATGGAAGAGGGTTTGTACGAGAAAGCTATTACCTACCTCACAAATGCTAAAACCTACCCCCATAACCTGGGCGAAGGTAAATTGTACGGAACCCAGGAAAACGATATCGATTACTGGTTAGGTTGTGCCTATGAAGCCGCTGGCCAGCCCGTGCAGGCAAAAAAATACTTTGAACAGGCTACCATTGGTTTAGACGAGCCATCGGCCGCCGTGTTTTATAACGACCAGCAGCCCGATAAGATCTTTTACCAGGGATTGGCCTGGAGAAAACTGGGTAATAACGAACGGGCCAACAGCATATTTAAAAAGTTGGTTAATTACGGGGCGCAGCACGCCGATGATGAGGTGAAGATCGATTACTTCGCGGTGTCATTACCAAACCTGCTCATATTTGATGACGACCTGAACCTGCGTAACCGCATCCACACCAGCTTTTTACAGGGCTTGGGCGCATTGGGCTTGAACGATCTGGATGTCGCGCAAAAAATGTTAAATGACGTGCTGGAACTCGACGCTGCTCATGCCGGAAGCAAGATCCATCTGAATATGGCAATACATGCTTTAAATATCCAGGAGTGAACAGTACCGCCAGAATAACCTGTCGGGAATGGGGGGATCATGCCGGCGAGCCCGTGTGTCTCTTTAAAATGGAGAATACTCATGGTGCTTATGTAGAATTAACCAATTACGGGGCTACCCTGGTTTCGGTGGTAGTACCCGATAGGCATGGTGTTTATAGTAACGTGGTTTTGGGATTTCCGTCATTGCACGCCTACCTGGATGATGACTGTTATATTGGTTCAACCATCGGCCGTTATGCCAACAGGATAGGTGGTGCCAGTTTTCAGCTGGATGGCATAACCTGGTACCTGGAAAATAATGACGGTGAAAATACCAATCATGGGGGTAGTAAGGGTTTTAATACCCGGGTTTTTAAATATGCGGTTACCGCCGAAGGGCTATATTTTACAATACAGAGCGCTGATGGAGAAGGTGGGTATCCGGGTAATCTGGAACTTACCGTGCATTATGTGTGGACGGATCTGAATGAGTTGATCATCAGTTATTACGCGTCGACAGATAAAAAAACGGTTGCAAATTTTACCAACCATGCGTACTTTAACTTGTCAAATGATGGGGCTAAAATATTCGACCATACATTAACCATCCATGCTGGTAATGTGCTGCAAAACGATGCGGATTACATACCTACGGGCATTGTTGAGCCTGTTGGTAGCAGAAGACTTTCAGGTACATCCATCAAAAATAAAATGATGGTGAATGAAACCCATATTACGGGTTTAAATGACTGTTATATATTGGATGAGCAACCCGGTACCTATCATAAACTGGCCGCCGAACTAATCGAAAAAAGGTCGGGCCGTAAGCTGGAGATATTTACCACTTACCCTGCCCTGATGGTTTATACCGGAGATTATTTACAAAGTGAATATTTAGGGCATCACCAAAATCCATACAGCCCCTTTGATGGTATATGCCTGGAATGCCAGCATTATCCGGATAGCCCCAATCATTCCAACTTCCCAACAACAGTTTTAAACCCCGGCGATACTTATCATGAAAGTATCATTTACAAGTTTGGTATTATAACGCTTTAAGGGCCTCCCCGCAATTTTTTATAGCTGGTTTATAGTAAGGAATAAATAATGGACAAAACCACACTTGAGTTATAAATTCATAAAATTGTCCATCTTTTTTGAAAGTTTATCCATTTTTAAATGCGATGCTTCCACTTACATTTACAATACCAATTGTAAACTAAACCAAATATGTATGTAAAAAAATCGACTACCACATTAGCGGGAAAGCGAGCGCCGGTTTATCCTTAATCCAGGTGATCTGTTAATTCTATATGCTTAATTATTAGGTGATTATTGTTAAAAGTCTTGAGCTAAAAAAAGACTTAACAGGATTTTTATGGCCTGTTCGGTTCATATTTTAACCGATAATGATCTACCTAAAGCTTCGGATTTTATCAGGTTACAAACCTGGCTTTTGAACTGGAAAATTCCGGTTAAATAATAAACACGCTTCGCGAATATCCCCGTGCTATCCGGTGAATAATACAAATCTGATTGGATTAAATCCTGATTAATTAAAATAATTTTTATGACCCAATTTTATGAAGCAATCTTACATTTTTAGTAAAGCACTTTTTAAAAAGTATGAGAAGCCCGGACGGTTTTTGATAAGATGCTGCTTACTGTTTTTAACATTAACCTTATTTTATAGTACGGCCCATGCGCAAACCAAAATTACGGTTACCGGTACTGTATCTGATACGGCGCATGTTAAATTGCCCGGTGTAACTATCTCTGTGGTGGGCAATTCCCGCTTAGGTACTGTAACAGATGGCAACGGAAGGTTTATTCTGGATGTTGAAGACGGTTCGGTATTGCGGATCTCCTTTGTAGGCTTCAAGGCACAAACCTTTACCGTATCGGCACAAAACAAGATCTTTAATGTAGCCCTTAAAGAGGATAAGCTGCTTGCCGATGAGGTAGTAGTTACCGCTTTTGGTAAAAAGGAGCGCAAGGAGGCCCTTGTTGGCTCGGTTACCAGTATTAAACCCAGCGAACTGAAAATTCCGGCGAGTAACCTCACCGCGGCGCTTGCCGGGCAGGCAGCGGGTATAATTGCCTATCAGCGCAGCGGACAGCCGGGGCAGGATAATGCCTCGTTCTTTGTGCGTGGGGTAACCACCTTTGGTTATAAACAAGATCCGCTGATCCTGATCGATAACGTAGAATTAACCACAACCGATCTGGCCCGTTTACAGGTTGATGATATAGCCAGCTTTGTGATATTGAAAGATGCAAGCGCCACCGCGCTTTATGGTGCAAGGGGAGCCAATGGCGTCATCCTGGTAAGCACAAAAGAAGGTAAAGAAGGTCCCGCCAAGATCAACTTCCGCTCGGAGTATTCCTTATCGCAATCAACAAGGACGCTTGATCTGGTTGACCCCATTGAGTACATGAACCTGTATAATGAGGCCACCCTTACCCGCGACCCTACATTGCCATTACCCTTTACACAAACCAGAATTAACAATACCCAAAACACCCTTAACGGTGGCCCGGGCAGTAACTCTTATGTGTATCCAGCTGTGGATTGGTTAAAGATGTTGTTTAAAAAGAACGCTACCACTATGCGTAACAACATGAGCGTTAGTGGTGGTTCGGGTTTGGCGAAGTATTATATCACTGGTACTTACAACGTGGATAACGGGGTGCTGAATACCGATATCCGTAATAATAATGATAACAATGTAAAGTTCAGGAATTACCAGTTGCGGTCAAACGTAAACATCAACCTTACCAAAACAACCGAGATCATTGTAAGGTTATGGGGTAACTTTAACGAGTACAATGGGCCCATCACTTCTGATGGTTCCTTTGCATCCGACCTGTACAACGTAGCTATACATACCAGCCCGGTATTGTTCCCGGCCTATTATCAGCCCGATGCTGCTAATGCCAACGCACAGCATATTTTATTTGGTAACGTAGGCGGGGTTGATGGCACCAGCAGTAACAGTATTTTATACAACAATCCATATGCTGCCCTGTTACGCGGGCACAAAAATTCGTCGGAATCAAGGATGCAGGCGCAACTGGAACTAAACCAGAACCTGGGTTTTGTAACCGACGGCTTAAAATCCAGGAGTATATTCAGTACCAACAGGCACTCTTATTTTGATTCGCAGCTGGCTTATAACCCATTTTATTATAATATAGGTTCTTATGATAAGAAAACCAATAATTATACTCTAAACTGGCTCAACCCGCAGCCTACGGGTAATAACGTAGCGCAGGAATACCTCTCATACTCGCGCAGTACGCCCAATGCCGATACCTTCTTCTATCTGCAAACCTCGCTTGATTATAATAAGCAATTAGGTAGCCACAACATTAACGCCACCCTGATCGGTACTGCTCAGCAAACTGTTTATTCAAATGCTGTCGATCCCAAAACCAACCAGATATCCTTACAATACTCGTTACCCTACCGTAACCTGGGTTTAGCTGGTCGTGCTACCTATGGTTACAAAAGCAAGTATTTTGCCGAGTTTAACTTTGGGTATAATGGTTCTGAGCGATTCTCAGCCAATCATCGTTATGGCTTTTTCCCAACTATCGGCGCTTCTTGGGTAATATCCAACGAGTCGTTCTGGAACCCATCATTTATTGATCGGTTAAAGATCCGCGGAAGTTACGGTTTGGTGGGTAATGATGCTATTGGCTCACAGCGTTTCTATTACCTGTCTGATGTGCATTTTAATGAAGGTTACAACTATGCTCAGTTTGGTTTCAACAACTCCTATGAGCGTAAAGGCTTAACCATTGTAAGCTATGACAATAATAACATCACCTGGGAAACCTCAAGGCAAACCAACGTTGCAGTGGAGATGACCGTGTTAAAAAACCTGAACATTATTGCCGAGTTTTATAAAAATCACCGCTATAATATTCTGCGGGATAGGTTGGTGCCGGCTACCGAAGGTTTTGAAACTTCTATCGCAACCAACTTAGGTCAGGTTGATTCAAAAGGCATCGATTTATCTGCCGATTATAAGCAAAGCTTTAGCAATGGCTTGTGGGCATCGTTCAGAGGTAACTTTACTTATTCAACCAATAAATATACTTACATAGAAGAGCCTAACTATGCTGAGCCGTGGCGCCACTTTATTGGCCAGCCAATCAGCCGCGGTTATGGTTATGTGGCCGAAAGGCTATTTGTTGACGATCAGGAAGCCCGCAACTCGCCAACGCAGAATTTTTCTTCCGCACCACCAAAAGGGGGCGACATCAAATACCGTGATTTGAACGGTGATGGTAAAATTGATAATCTGGATCTTACCTTCCTGGGTTATCCGCAAACACCCGAAATTGTTTACGGATTTGGCTTCTCAACAGGTTTTAAAGGATTTGACCTTTCTGCATTTTTCCAGGGGCAGGCCAGGGTTTCTTTCTTTGTTGATCCAAACAGGGTAAGCCCTTTTATCCCGAGTCCTGACCAGTACATTTATGGTAATACGCAGGTTCTGAAAGCATTTGCCAATGATCACTGGTCTGAAGAGAACCAGAATTTGTACGCTTTGTACCCAAGATTAGGCACCAACCAAACAGTAATAGCCAACAACCTGCAACCCAGCACCTGGTGGTTACGCGATGCCAGTTTCCTGCGATTGAAATCATTAGAGATCGGCTATACCCTGCCAACGCGTATAGCAAAGGCCATGAAACTGACCAATTGTCGCATTTATTTTAACGGATTGAACCTGTTTACCTGGAGTCCCTTCAAACTATGGGATCCGGAGCAGGGAGGCAACGGGTTTGCTTACCCCATCCAAAAGGTGTTTAACGTAGGTCTGAATGTGAATTTATAATTACAAACCGATTTAAAAAGAGAACGATATGAGATCATATTATAAATTATTACTGGCAATAACGCTTTGTACAACAGGGGTATCCTGTAAAAAATACCTGGATGTTACCCCCAGTAACGTAGGTACGTTGGAGTATGCCTTCAGAAACCGTAATGAAGCCGAAAATTATCTGTTTGCCTGTTATTCAACCATGCAGCAAACCTCAAACGTAATTTATAACGCGGGTTTTACCACTTCTGCCGAAATTGTGTACCCTAACAATTTAACGACCAACTTTTTTGACCAACGGGGCTTCGACCTCATCCGGGGAACGCAAAACACCGGTAGCCCCTCACTAAATTACTGGGGAAACAGCAATGGCGGCGCTCCGCTTTTTCAGGCTATCAGGCGGTGTAACATCATGCTCGAAAATATTGATAAACCCATAGATCTTGGGGCCGATGAAAAAAAGCGTTGGATAGCTGAAGTGAAATTCTTGAAAGCCTATTATCATTATTACCTCATCAGGATGTACGGTCCAATTGTGCTGATCAAAGATAGTTACCCTATTGATGCACCTCCTGATACTTTAAAACGTAAAAGAGCATCGGTTGATGAATCATTTGCTTATGTGGTATCCTTGCTGGATCAGGCCATACCCGATCTGCCGCCAAATATTCAAAATCAGGCGCAGGAATTTGGACGTATCACCAAGTTTATAGCCATGAGTGTAAAAGCCGAGGTTTTAACCACAGCTGCAAGTCCGCTGTTTAATGGCAATCCGGATTACCAGGGATTTAAGGATAAGGCGGGTAAAAGCTTGTTTTCTACTTCGTATGATGCTTCCAAATGGCAAAAAGCCGCCGATGCCTGCAAGGCTGCCATTACCGAATGTGAAGCACAGGGCATTAAATTGTACACTTTACCACCAACTGGTAATATCAACGTATCTGACGAACTGAAAAAGATATTAACGCTGCAGCTCATCATCACCGATAAGTGGGAGCAAAACCCGGAGCTGATATGGGCGCTTAATTATACCTTTGGTTACCAGGGTTATGTTATTCCCAAATTAACCAGTGCGGCAGTAGGTATGGCCAATACATACCCTTCAAACTGGGCTGTGCCATTGGCCGAGTCGGAGTTGTTTTATACCAACAATGGCGTACCGTTGATTGAGGATAAGAATTTTGACTATACCAATCGTTTTATACCCCAGGTTGGTGATGATGCTAACAAAGATTATATAGAACAGGGATATGAAACCGCCCGTGAGCATTTTAACCGCGAAAGAAGATTTTATGCCTCGATTGGTTTTGATGGCGGCATTTGGTTTGGTAACGGGGTAACAGACCAGAGCAAAGCTTATTATGTGCAGGCCCGCGGTATTTTTGGTTTGGCCGGCCCAAAAAGCTTTAACTCAACCAATATAACCGGTATATGGCCAAAAAAACTAGGTAACTATCAAACTGTAATGGATCAATCTTTTACCACGGTTGATTTTCACTTGCCGCTTATTCGCTTATCAGGTTTGTACCTTTTATATGCCGAAGCCTTAAATGAGGTACAGGGCCCAACAGCCGAAGTGTATTCCTACATCGATCAGGTGCGTGCACGTGCCGGACTAAAAGGCGTAGTGGAGTCATGGAACAGTTTTTCGAAGAATCCATCCAAGCCGGGTTCAAAAGATGGTCTGCGCCAGATCATACACCAGGAGCGGCGGATCGAACTGGCATTTGAAGGCCAGATTGGATGGGATCTGCGCCGTTGGAAAGAATTACAGGATGTATTAAGTCGCCCTGTACAAGGCTGGAATATTAATCAGGCTGCATCGGCAAATTATTATCGCCCAACCAACGTGATCACGCCGCTTTTTGGTTTGCGGGATTATTTATGGCCTATCAGCTCAACAGACCTGGTGGTTAACGAAAATCTTACCCAAAATCCATACTGGTAGTAGTTGAGACTAAGGCATTATTGATAAATAATTAATATAAAATATAAATTATGAAAAAGATTAATAACGGCAGATCCAGAGTATCGATGCTTTATATATCGGCACTACTCGTCGTGTTTTTGATTTCCTGTAAAAAAGGTCAGTCAAATATCGAGATCGTATCCAACGACAAAACCAAGCCGGGTGTAGTTACCAATATAAAGGTCGAGAACCTGAATGGTTCGGCACGTATAACCTACACACTGCCCGATTCAAAGAACCTGTTATACGTTCTGGCGACGTATAACATCAATGATAAGGTGGTAAGGCAAACCAAAGCCAGCTATTATACCGATACGGTAATGGTTGATGGTTTTGCCAAAGCTAAAGAGTATACGGTGACACTGAACGCGGTAAGCCGTGCCAACATCATGTCAGACGCGGTAACGGTAAAGGTTAATCCTAAAATACCAAATTACCTGCTTATTAATGATAACCTGGCCATTACACCTGATTTTGGCGGGGCCAACTTTTATGGTTTCAACCCCAATAAAACTCCGGTGGCCATACATATTTTATCTTATAATGACGCTACCAAAGGCTATGATGAGCAGGATCCGCAGTACCTGAGTAATGATACCGTAAATATATCGGTTCGGGGCTTCTCGGTAAAGAATACCAAATTCGCCGTTTTTACTACGGATAGGTTTGGGAATGTTTCTGATACAGTGACCAAAGAATTAACACCCCTGTTTGAAACACAACTGGACAAAAGCAAGTTCTTTACGTTTCACCTCACCACAGATAGCCCGATAGGTTATGGCTGGGAGCTTAAATATCTTTTTGATAACAATCTTGGCGATCCAGGATGGCACACCACCAGCGCTCCTTTAAAAATATGCAGTTTTGGTATAGGCCCGCTGGCCAAAATAAGCCGTGTAGTATTGTATAACAGGTTGCCTGATATATGGGGGTATCAAAATAGTCGCCAGTTTACCATTTGGGGCTCAACAAAAGATAATCCGGGCGATTACCCATCGTGGCCTGCTACTGTTACCGTGGTAGGTACCGTATTGGGCGATTGGGTTAATCTGGGCAACTTTGTGGTGCCGCTGCCGCCATCGGGCGCACCGCCAAACCAGGCTACCGATGCCGATAAAGCTACAGCGGGCGCAAACGGCTTTAGCTTCAATATGCCAAATGTAAGCCAGATGCCAGCGGTAAAATACATACGTTTCCAGTGTACGCAAACCTGGGCCGGCCTTGATTATGTGAATGCCAAAGAGCTTACCCTGTTTGGTGCACCTGTACAGTAAACCGTTAATTAAAACTTAAAGAAATGAAAATAGCATTCAACGTTACTGTTTTCTTGCTCATGTGTTTGGCAATTGCAGGTTGCAAAAAATATGATACGGATTATAAGTCGTTTTTAGATAATCATGAGGTAACCTATCCCGGATTAGCCGCCGGATTGAATTATCATTCCGGTAACCTGCGTGCCGTGCTGGTTTGGCACCCAAGTCCCGATCCAAGTATCAGCAGATACGTGATCAAGTGGAATAACGGTCTTGACTCCCTGTTGCTTAGCGCCGCCAGCCATGATCCGGGCGATTCCGTTGTGGTAAGTATCCCCAACCTGCAGGAGTATGTATACAGCTTTCATATTATTGCGTATGATAAGGATAATCATCCATCCATCGGTCAGGATATCAATAATGTAAGGGTATATGGACCGGCTTATCAGTCAACCCTGTTAAACAGGGCTTATAATACCGCTAATCCCTACGTTACACATAACGATGGTTCCGTTACCCTCAATTTTAACAAGGCCGATACCGGGAATGTGGCTACCACTATAAGGTATACCAATAAGTTAGGAACCACTACAGAGCGTTCTTTTGTGGCCGATAGCAACTCGATAACTCTGACCGATTATAAGTATGGCACAGATGTAACATACCGATCGTCATATAAACCGGTAAAAGATGCTGTAGATACATTTAATGCCTTGAGCTATGATAAATTCCCAACGATTATCGGGACAATCGAAATGGATAAGAGCCTGTTTAAAGCAGTGTATTTACCAACCGATGTTGGCTCGGCCTATGGTTGGGAGCTTCCATTTTTATGGGATAAAAGTACCAATGAGCCGGGCTTCCATACCCCGGGTACCGACTTCCCCATCTGGTTCACCATCGATCTGGGGCAATCGGCCAGCCTGACACAATTAAGGCTTTGGCAACGGATGTCGGCCCTGTATGATGTGGGTAATGCTAAACGCTTTGAAATATGGGGAACCAATACCACGCCTGATCCATCGGGCAGCTTTAACGGCTGGACCCAGCTTGCCAGCTTCACTTCCTATAAACCTTCGGGCTTACCTCGCGGGCAAAATTCAGACGAAGATAAAGCATTTGCCGCCGCCGGCGAACCGTTCAACTTCCCGGCAAATGGCCCAACGGTAAGGTATATCAGGTTTAAGACCTTGGAAACATGGGGCGGAACCAATTATTTTCACGCCATTGAAATATCAGTTACTAAGCAATTGAAATAATCAGAGAGGTATCAAAAAGGGAGTAGTTGTTATCAACTGCTCCCTTTTTGATTGGAGGTCACGTCTAAGGCCCAGTCTGGGTGCAGAACCGACTCACTCAGTCTATTTCCGCAAGCTGGCAGGTGGACCACCTCTGCGGCTTCGCCGCAAAGAGGGTGGCGGAAAATCCCCTCTATGCGCGAAGCGGAGAGAGGGGTGACGAGCGCAGCGATGTCGGGGTGAGTCGATATGACGGCTGATTCGACGCACTTTTTGTTTTTTTATTAAGTATACGCATCAAAAGAGCCACTCAATAGCTACTTTTGGCTTATTATAAATTAATGCAAGAAGTATTTTCAAGAGCTGGCGAGTATCTGATCGGGTTAAAAAACGCCGATACGGATCTGTTGAGTTCACCGGCCCAGTTCTCTGAATATACCATATTGTTTATCCCCGAAGGGGAAGGCGTTTATCATGCTGACTTTGGTACATTCAATTACTCGGGCCCTATTTTGTTATTCTCCACGCCCTTGCAGGTTATTTACCTGGAGCATAACAAACCCGCCAGGTTAACCATGCTGCAATTTCACTCCGATTTTTATTGTATTGAATATCACCGGGAAGAAGTGGCCTGCAATGGCCTGTTGTTTAACAATATTTATATACAACCCTGTGTTAAGTTAACCCATACCGATGCGCGGGTTTTTGAGCAGCTATTAACCGATGTTGACCAGGAGTTCGGGCAGGATTCGCCTTCGGAGATTGTACTGCGGGCATATCTGCAATTGTTCCTGGCTAAATCAAGTTCCATCAAAATAAAACTGATAAAAAACCATCAGGATCGTAAAGAAAAAGATGAGCAGATGGAACAGTTCAGCAAATTGTTGGATCAGCATTATCTTACCCTGCACAAACCCAACGATTATGCGCAGCTATTAGCCATAACGCCCAATAATTTCAGTAAGCGCTGTATGCGGTATTTTAAAAAAACACCTTCGCAACTGATCCAGGAGCGCCTGATACTGGAGGCTAAAAAACGACTGCACTTAACCCGGCAAAGCATCAAGGAAATAGCCTACGCACTTCAGTTTCAGGATGAATTTTATTTTAGCCGTGTTTTTAAAAAAGTAACCAAGGTATCGCCCCAAACCTTTCGCGATAAAACCGGGATCTCCATTGTGGCAGATTTGTCCAAGCAATAGCCACATTCGTCCATGTTGGGGCGTTGAAAACGGATGTAGCTTTGATTAAACAAAAATTAATATCATGAAAACAATACAAGTTCCTTCCCGGGATCAGGTAAGTGTCGGATCGCAGGTTATATTTGATCAGTATCAAAAACGTATGGGTAAAGTTCCCAATCTGTATGCCACTATGGGTTATTCCGAAAATGCCTTAAAAGGCTTTGTGGATTTTGAAGGCGCTTTGAATCATGGTGTGTTCCGTCCCAAAGAAAGGGAGGCCATTGCCCTGGTGGTGTCAGAAATAAATGGTTGTGCCTACTGTTTGGCAGGGCATACTTTAGCCGCCATAAAAAATGGCTTTACCAAAGAAGAAACCCTCGACCTAAGAAGGGGCAAGATCAACGACGATAAGCTGGATGCCATATTACAATTGGCCAAATCTATCACCGTAAATAAAGGCCATGCCGATCAGAAAGCCCTGGACGATTTTTATGCCGCCGGTTTTAATGAAGCCGCCTTAATAGATTTGATAGGTCTGGTTACCGTGCGGGTATTTACCAATTATGTTTTTGCTGCAACAGAAATTCCGGTTGATTTTCCTTTAGCAGAACCATTAAACTAAGCAGCAATGAAAAATAGCGATCTGCCATCTGATGATGACAAACTACAGCTGGCCAACACTTTTATTACTTCACTAAAAAATAATGATTGGGAAACCATGCACTCCATATTAGCCGCTGATGCCAGTTGGACGTTGCCTGGCACAAGCTTACTATCCGGTCCGGCAAATGGGGCCGGGGCCATTATCAAGCGGGCACAGGGCCTTAAACATTTCGGGGTTAATTTCGATCGGAAACATATCCTGATCGGTCTTAATGGTTTCACCTTGTCTTTACATAACACCGCAAGCCGCGGCGATCTGATCCTGGACGAGCAGGTAGCCATTGTTTTTGAAGTGAGTGATGGCAAGATAGCAGGCATGGCTACTTATCTTTCGGACGTGGCCGGCATCAATGCTTTTTTTATTGCAGGGATATAAAGTATCTTGCCGTAAAATTAAAGCACATGGCTGATCATAAACTGGAGGCTGCCAAAGCCGCTTTTAAATTTATAAAAACAGGGCAAACCGTTGGTTTGGGTGCCGGCACAACGGTTTTGCACCTCGCCGGGATGATAGCACAGGATACGGAGTTGGCCCGCTCGGTTGTTTTGGTGTCATCATCATTCAAAACCAATAGCTACCTGCAGGAGCAGGGCTTAAACGTAAAGTCGGCATCCGCAGTAAAACACCTGGATCTCTATTTTGATGGCTGCGATCAGTTCGATCAACAGCTGAATGCCCTCAAAAGCGGCGGCGGGATCCATACCACCGAAAAGATCCTCGCTTCGATGGCTGCTGAGTTTGTTTTAATGGGGGATGATACCAAGTTTGTACCGCGATTGAATACCACTTATCCATTGGTGATCGAGATTTTGCCACAGGCTTTACAGGTCGTATTGGCTAAACTCCGGTCGGCCTATCCCGATGCCGATATTAAATTACGCATGGGCGATCAGAAAGACGGGGCTGTTATTTCTGATAATGGTAACCTGCTGGCTAACATTCGCTTTAATGCACTGCCGCAATGGCAACAGCTCAACATCCGGGTAAAAATGATCCCCGGTATAGTGGAGCATTCCTTGTTTTATGGCATGGCTACCAAAGCGATTATTGCCGGTGAAGGCGGGATACAGATTATTACGCCTCAATAATAAATTGCTTATACATGCAGGAGATACTAAGGAAACATATAGAAAAAATAGTGCCGCTTACCGATGAGGAGTTTGCGTTTGTATGGAGCCATTTTACTGCCAAAAAGTATAAGAAACATCAATTCCTGATACAGGAAGGCGAAGCGGTAAAGCATCATTACTTTGTGCTCTCCGGACTTTTAAAACTGGTTTATACTGATGATGATGGAAAGGAACATATTGTTTCTTTTGCTATGGAAGACTGGTGGGAAAGTGATTTTTATGCATTTTACACCCAAACCAAAGCAACCCTTTCTTTGGAATGCCTGGAAGACACCGAAGTGCTTTGCCTTTCGCTCGATAATTACAAAAAGCTATGCGATGGTCTCCAAAAAATGGTGCGTTTTTTTCTGGAGAAGGCCAATTTTGGTTTTATCGGATCACAGCGCCGCATTATATCCTGGCTCACCTTAAGCTCCAAGGAGCGTTATGAACAGCTGCTTAAACAATATCCCTCTCTCATTCAGCGGGTGCCCAAAAGTCTGCTGGCTGCTTATCTGGGAGTTTCGCGTGAAACCCTGAGCCGGTTATCTTCTTAGTTTTTAGTGTGACATTTCTCACATCATAATCGTGAGGTTTGTCAACCCTCCATTCCGGGTGTTATGCGCAGTTTTGCCTTATGGATTTTTAACAGAGATCATGAAAAAAACAGCAAAGCTTTTAGCATTACTATTAATAACTACGGTGCCTGTTTGGGCACAAACTAAAAACACCAATAAGATGGAAAAAAGGATTATTAATCCCTGGCAATGGCAGGATAAGCGCAGCTATGTACAGGCTGTTGAAGTAAAACACGTGGAAAGTACCCTTTATATTTCGGGACAGACAGCCATTAGCGACGATGGCGTATCCAGTAACGACGATATGAAAACCCAATTAGTTAAAGCCCTGCAGAACCTGGAAAAGGTGATTAGCGAGGCCGGATACAAACCCGAAGGTATCGTCAGGCTAAATATCTACACAACCTCTACCGAGGAGCTTTGGCCCAATTTTCAAATTTTTCAGGATTGGGTGGCTAAACATGGCATCAAACAATCGCTCACGCTGTTAGAAGTGAAAAGCCTTTTTGAAACACTAAAAGTTGAATTGGAAGCTACGGTGGTGAAGTGATCAATTTTGGGCAAAATATTTATCTTTAAAGCCTAACCTAAAAACTCATAAAAATGATCTTCCCGCTAAAATCCAAACGTGCCTGCTCGTTACTGTTGGTACTGTTATTCCTGATACAGGGTGTAAAAACCTATGCCACAGGGCCGGTTGTTAAACAGGATTCGCTGCTGCAGAAAGCATATATACTCAATATTATGCGCCGGGTGGCCGATTGGCAGATCAACGATTGGAATACCAACGGTTTTAAACACGCCAAGGTCGATTGGACAAACGCTGCCTGTTATACCGGAATTTATGCGCTGGGATCTATGAAACGCAATGAGAAATACCTAACGGGATCTATTAAAGACAACGAGAAATACTTAACCACGCTGGTGAATATTGGCAATGATCTGGGCTGGAATACCGGGCGCGACCGTTTTATGGCCGATGATTATTGTATAGGCCAAACCTATTCTTTATTGTATGCAAAATACAAGGACAAAAAAATGATAGCGCCTTTTACTTTGCTGGCCGATAGTATTGTGAATAAACCGCATGACGAATCGCTGGAGTGGAAAAACCGTATAGCCTCCAGGGAATGGGCCTGGTGCGACGCGCTGTTTATGGGGCCAACAGCTTTAAGCTATTTGAGCACAGCTACCGGCAACCCGCAATATTTAAATACAGCAACAAAACTTTGGTGGAAAACAACCGATTATCTGTATGATCCTGCCGAACACCTGTATTTTAGGGATGGCAGTTACCTGGATAAAAAAGAAAAGAACGGTAAGAAGATCTTTTGGGCGAGGGGTAACGGATGGGTACTGGCCGGCCTGGTAAGGGTAATGGAAAACATGCCTGCCAATTATCCGGACAAAGTTAAATTCGAAAAACTTTACCACGATATGGCTGCTAAGATAGCCTCGCTGCAACAACCCGATGGCAGCTGGCATGCCTCTCTGCTCGATCCGGAAAGCTACCCGGTTAAAGAAACAAGTGGTACCGGCTTTTATTGTTATGCCCTGCTCTGGGGGCTTAACCATGGTTTGCTGGATAACAAAACCTACTGGCCTGTAGTGAAAAAGGCCTGGGCGGCGCTGGCAACGTCGGTTCATGCCGATGGGATGCTGGGCTATGTACAGCGTATAGGCGCCAGCCCGGATGCCGTTACCGAAAACAGTACCGAGGTGTATGGCGTAGGCGCTTTTCTGCTTACCGGGGCCCAGTTATATCAATACCTGAATGCACATCCCGCAGCTGCAAAAAATTAAGTATTTAACAATATCGAATAGTGAATTTCGAATTTCCAACACCGGATTCTTCCATTCATTATTTGATATTGGATGTTCAGTGTTCGATATAAATAGAAGCAGAGCGTTTGGCTTTCCGCTTTCTGCATTAGGCTTTCAGCTTTCGCATGCGTAAAACTACGTATCAGATACAGTAAATCCCGAAGGTTATTTCAGTAGTAACCCTGCCTATATTTGATAGCGATCAAAATATCTTTGACCATACAAAAAGCCAAAGAATATTTATGAAAAAACAATGCTACTTAAATCTATTACGCTACAGCTCATTAATGTTAACCGTTATGAATAAGTTTATGAACCTGCAATAGCAGGAGCAAGATAATAAGTTATAAATTAGGGATAATAACTTAGGAGCAGCCGCTTACAGCAATGTAACGGCTGTTGTTTGTTTATAGCGGGTTTTTAGCTCCCCTCTTGAGAGGGGGAGCGACGGATGGTGTAATGGCGGGGTGTGTTTAAACGCGGCATAACACACTCCGCTGTCCGAAGTCTCTGACTTCGGATTGGCTATGTTTGTAGTCTCTGACTACAGGAGAACGAGTAACAATACTTAGCTTGGTTTAATGTATCGGTAGTTGAAAACTACCGGCATAATTGTCCGAAGTCGGAGACTTCGGACAGCGTGGGGCTTTTAAATGCACCGGTCCAGGGTACGATTTTGATGTTCGTCTTTTTATTCCCCTCAATAACAATAATTTAACAAAAAAATGGCATAGGTGTTGCATGATAATTGCTAAAAATATTAGTAATTTAGCATTGTATTTACAGCAATCAACATGACAACCCTGGCCGACCGTCGTTTTATATCACATCTGGATCTGGATACTTTTTTTGTGAGCGTGGCCCGGCTGGATAACAGTAAGCTGATAGGCAGGCCCGTTATTGTTGGCGGTTTGAGCGACAGGGGCATTGTAGCTTCCTGCAGTTATGAAACCCGGGCCTTTGGCGTACATACCGCTATGCCCATGAAAATAGCCCGGCGTCTTTGCCCGGCTGCCGAAATTGTGAACGGCGATTTTGATCGTTATAGCCAGCTTTCTCGCGATGTTACCGAGATCATCCGCGAGCAGGTGCCTTTGTATGAGAAAACCGGTATTGATGAGTTTTATGCCGACCTTACCGGGATGGACCGCTACTTTGGCTGCAGCCTCTTCATGAGCGAGTTGAAACAGCGCATCGCCAAACAGACAGGTTTGCCTATATCCTATGCACTGGCTTCCAATAAACTGATCTCCAAAGTAGCCACTAATGAAAACAAGCCCAACGGTCACAAGGAAGTGCCTTTTGGTACCGAGCGGGCATATCTGGCCCCACTGGTGGTGCAAAAACTGCCGGGCGTGGGTGAAAAAACATCGTCGCTGCTGAGGCAAATGGGGGTAACTACCATTAAAATTTTAAGCGAGATACCACAACCCATGATGCAGAGCCGTTTCGGTAAGCAAGGTGTCGAAATGCATCGCCGATCGCATGGTATCGATGAAAGTCCGGTAATACCGTATTCCGAACAAAAAAGCATCGGCACCGAAGAAATTTTTGAGAATGATACCATCGATATCCAGTTTTTACACCGCGAACTGGTACGCATGACCGAGAAGGTAAGCTTTCAGCTCCGGCAGCAAAAAAAGCTCTGTGGCTGCGTCACCATTAAGCTGCGGTATTCTGATTTTAATACCGAGACCAAACAGGCCGTGATCAGCTATACCTCGTCTGATGATGTGCTGCTGCAAACCGCTAAAGAGCTTTTTAAAAAAGTGTATGACCGCCGGCAGCTGGTGCGCTTGCTGGGTGTGCGGTTAAGCCACCTGGTGCAGGGGCAATACCAGATCAACCTGTTTAATGATACGGTAGAAAACATCCGGCTTTACCAGGCGATGGATCATATCCGCAAGCGTTTTGGCGAGGATGCCGTACATCGCTCTATAGCCCAGCAGCTCAATGCCATAGAAAAGGAGCGTTATGTACGTTAATTGCAAAACATGGTTCAGCTACCGGTATGGTACGTATGAAACCAAAGCATTGATAGCGCAGGCAAAGGCAATGGGCATTGGCTCGCTGGCCCTCACCAATATTAACGGCAACCCCGATGCCTGGGACTTTGTACATTATTGCCGCGAAGCCGGCATT
Organism: Mucilaginibacter sp. RCC_168; assembly: GCF_041355315.1. NCBI lineage: Bacteria > Pseudomonadati > Bacteroidota > Sphingobacteriia > Sphingobacteriales > Sphingobacteriaceae > Mucilaginibacter > Mucilaginibacter sp. RCC_168. Next base: position 71,953 of record NZ_JBFUPN010000028.1, on the reverse strand, counting down.
AAACCAATTTTAGGCTGCGAAATTCATAACGATAAACGCTTTTGTTACCTGCTGATAGCCCGTAACGATCAGGGATTGATGCAGATTAACCGTTTTGTGTCCCGCTATAAAATGGCCGATCAACTCTTTCCAGCACGGCCTGTTTTTGATGAGGATGTTTTTATTATTTATGCCCTGGGTACATTACAGCCCCGGGAGTTACAGGATAATGAATTGATAGGCGTACGGCCAAGCGAGGTAAACAAGCTGTTTAGCGTACCCGTAAAAGATCATCCCGAAAAATTCATCATCCGCCAGCCGGTAACTTTTCAGGATAAAAAAAATTTTAACCTGCACCGGCTTTTAAGGGCCATCGACGGGAATACACTGCTATCAAAATTATCGCCTGAGGATGTAGCATCGCCCGATGAAATGTTTATGACCGAAGAGGAACTAATGGAGAAATTCAGTCAGTACCCACCCATCATCAGCCGCACGCGGGAAGTAATAGATGCTTGCGGCACAGCAATGGTCATCGACCCAAAATCGGACAAAAACAAACAAACCTATACCGATTCGTTAGAGGAAGACCGCCTATTGCTGGAACATTTGGCTTTAACCGGGATGAAGGAACGCTATCCCGATGACCCGGTGATTGAAGCCAGGGTACAAAAAGAATTAAAAGTAGTTAACGACCTGAGGTTTAACTCTTACTTTTTGATTGTGTGGGATGTAGTGAACTTTGCCCGCGACAGAGGTTTTTACTATGTAGGCCGGGGCAGCGGCGCCAATTCCATCATCGCCTATAATTTAAAAATAACCGATGTCGACCCCATCAAACTGGACCTGTACTTTGAGCGTTTCCTCAATAAATTCCGCACTTCGCCGCCCGATTTTGATATGGATTTTAGCCATAAGGACCGGAACGAGATCATCCGGTATATTTTTAACAAGTATGGCGAAAATCATGTGGCCCTGCTGGGCATGCACGGTACTTTTCAGCGCAGGGCCGCCATCCGCGAATTGGGTAAGGTATTGGGACTACCCAAAGAAGAAATAGACATACTGGTTAAAAACAAGAATGCCACTTTTAAGGAAGACAGCATACAAAAGGTTATCCTGAAATATGCCAGGCTGATGCAGGATTTCCCAAACCACCTGAGCATACATGCCGGCGGGATGCTGATATCCGAAGAACCTATTCACCAGTATACCGCGCTGGAAATGCCCCCGAAAGGCTTTGCCACCTCGCAGGTAGATATGTTCGGGGCCGAGCGGGTGGGATTGATTAAGCTGGATATCCTGAGTCAGCGGGGATTGGGGCATATTAAGGATACCATACAACTGGTTAAACAAAACAAAGGGATCGACATAGATATTACCCGGGTTGATGATTTTATGAAAGATCCGCTGGTGGCCGACAGGATTCGCCGGGCCGATACCATTGGCTGCTTTTATATCGAAAGCCCCGCTATGCGCCAACTCCTCATGAAGCTGGAGTGCGATGATTACCTCACCCTGGTGGCGGCAAGTTCCATCATCAGGCCGGGCGTGGCGCAATCGGGTATGATGAAGGCCTATATTTATAATTATCACAATCAGGACAAGGTACAATATCTGCACCCCAAAATGGAGGAGCTGCTGAAGGAAACCTTTGGAATTATGGTGTATCAGGAGGATGTAATCAAGATAGCTCACCATTTTGGCGGCCTGGATATGGCCGAGGCGGATATCCTGCGCAGGGCCATGTCGGGCAAGTACCGGGGTAACGAGGAAATGATCAGGATCGAGGGCAAATTCTTCAGCAATTGTAAACAAAAAGGTTATCCGCCCCATATCAGCAGGGAGGTTTGGCGGCAGATAGCCAGTTTTAGCGGTTATTCGTTCAGTAAGGCTCATTCGGCCAGTTTCGCGGTGGAGAGCTACCAGAGTCTTTACCTTAAAACCTATTTCCCGATGGAGTTTATGGTAGGGGTGATCAATAATTTTGGCGGCTTTTACCGCACCCCCTTTTATTTTCACGAGCTAAAAAGGGCCGGCGCACGCCTGCATGCACCCTGCGTAAACCAAAGTGATACCTATACCAATATTAAAGGCACCGATGTATATGTGGGCCTGGTACATATTGAAAGACTCACCGCCGGCTTGCTGGAGGCTATTATTACCGAACGCCAGCGCAATGGCCCCTACCTTAGCATGGAAGATTTTATGGAACGTACCCAACCCGGTATGGAGCAGCTGAATATCCTGATCAGGATCGGAGCGCTGCGCTTTACCGGCATCAGCAAGCAGGAATTGCTGTGGCGGGCCAACTTTTTTCAGAAACAACAGGAAGATCAGCCTGTTACGGTGGCCCTGTTCCATGAGCCTGTGGCTGATTTTCAGCTGCCGGCACTGAGCAGTCGCCCGTTGCAGGATGCTTTTGATGAGATCGAGATCCTGGGTTTTGCCCTTACAGATACCTTCCCGATGGTTGATGATGACCAGCAGGGCCTCACTTATGTAAAAGACCTGTCCAACAAGCTGGGGCAAACGGTGAAGATACTCGGGCAACTGGTGGCCATCAAAGAATCGAACACCATTAAACGCGAGATCATGAACTTCGGCACCTTCCTTGACCCTCACGGCGACTGGCTCGACACCGTACACTGGCCCGAATCCCTAAAACGCTACACTTTCCAGGGAGATGGTTTTTACCGGATGACCGGCAAAGTAGTAGAAGAGTTTGGCGTATACGCCGTTGAAGTATGGGAAATGCACAAAATAGGCTTCAAACTGGAAATGCTGCAATGGATGTAAGGAGAGAGAGTCAAGAGATAAGAGTCAAGAATCAAGAGGTAAGAGTCAGGAATCCAGAAAAAGGTAGCCGTCATGGAGTCCTAAAATTCTTTCTGTGGGATTACCGTGTATACACAAGTTGCTATGCTCCGTTAGGAGCTATCTGTTTGTAGCAGATCAAATCAAAAAACAAGATTGCTCCGTAGGTGCAACCTTCTAATTAGCAGATAATCGCATTTGCTATTATGGGTAGCCTCTACGAGGCAAAGGGTATAAATTTTAAGTGCTACAAATAGATAGCTCCTAACGGAGCATATTATCCTGTCGGTTGTTTTCGAGATGTGTCCACACAGTAATCCCACGGGAGGGAATCGCACGACCCCAGGCTTCTCGCGCTGTTCGAAGTCAGAAAATCAAACAGCGAAGGATTTCTCCTTGCAGTCGCTCAGATCCAGCCGAGTGACGTTATTATCCGGCCTCCGGCCGCTGTAGAAATCGATCATTTTGCTCGCGCTGTTCGAAGCCTCTGACTTCGAACTATTATGCCTGTAGTCTGAAGACTACAGGAAAACATTGAATCTGTCAACAGCTGTAGTTTTAAACTACAGACATAGTCGTCCGAAGTCAGAGACTTCGAACAGCGAAGAATTTCTCTTTGCAGTCGCTCAGCTCTAGCCAAGTGGCGGATATACCTGGCCTCCGGCCGTTGTCAGTAAGAAAATATCTACCATTCAATATTCAGCATTTGAGCAATGTGAAATTAAATTCAGCTTATTTTTTAATTTTTCGCAATCGATTGTTAAAAATAATTACCTTGGCATCGCCAGTGTAAGTCGGGTATTATTATTATCCGATAACCAATAAATCATATTATATTAAAAATCGATGGATTGCTTTAATCAATTTCCTAAACTATTTGGGCGGAAAAAGTTTTGGATAGTGTGTTTTTGCCTGTTGGGTTGCCAGCAACTCAGGGCGCAAAACGCGGTATCTCTTCATGACCTTTCTTTTTTCGATAACCCTTCATCAAACTGGAAAATTGCAGCCGGTGCACAGGCTGACCTTATGCAGGATGAAATTTTAACCGTTAAAGATGGTACCGGAATTTTGGTAAACCTGCCCGGAAAAAAGGGTGCGAAAGACCTGTTTACCAAAACTGTTTATGGTGATGCCGATCTGGAGCTTGATTATATGATGGCCAAAGGATCAAATTCCGGCATCTATTTGCAGGGTCGGTATGAAATTCAGCTTTTGGATAGCTGGGGAACAGTAAACCCAAAATCGGGCGATAACGGTGGTATTTACGAGCGCTGGGATGACAGCAAACCAGATGGTCAGCAGGGTTATGATGGCCATGCGCCAAGGCAAAATGCCAGCCGTGCGCCAGGTTTGTGGCAGCATATAAAAATCTCGTTCCAGGCGCCACGCTTTGATGGTAAGGGGCAAAAGATCTCCAATGCCAAAGTACTTTATATTTGGCTGAATGGTGTTTTGATCCAGGACAATGTAGACCTTAGCGGTCCAACCAGGGGGGCGTTTGATAAGGGAGAGGCCGCAACCGGTCCGCTGCGTTTGCAGGGTGATCATGGCGCGGTAGCTTTCCGCAATATCAGCATAATTAGTTATGATAAGCCGCAGCCCACGCTTTCAAACCTGAAATATTGGGTTTACAAAGGTGGGGATATTGCCATGGATGGATATAAAAAGCTAAAGCCCGAGTCGGAAGGGACTTCGCCTGTGTTGTCATCCAATCAAAGTAAACTGAATAACGATTTTTTAATGCGCTATACCGGTAATATCCAGGTTAAGGAAACCGGCGAGTATGCTTTTAACCTAAGTGTGCCGGGTGGAAAAGGTCTATTTCGTATTAATGGTACCGACGTTGTGGCATTGACCGGGAACGGGGGCAAGGGCAAAATACAACTGCAGGCCGGCGATCATCCGTTTGAATTATTCTATTCAAAAACCGTTGATTGGGCAAAGCCAGCCCTGGGACTTACTGTAGCCGGTCCAGGAGTACGCGAGTACCTGCTAAGTGATGCCAACGTAAGTAACAATGACCCGGTTGATCCTATTTTGATCAATGCTGCTTCAAGTCCTATTGTTCGCAGTTTTTCTGATCTGCCTGGAGGTATCAGGGTTACCCATGGCGTAAATGTAGGCAGTACTGGATTGTTGAATTATACTTATGATCTGGATAAAGGGATGATAGTGGCGATATGGCGTGGCAGCTTTTTGGATGCTACACCGATGTGGCATGACAGGGGCGATGGCTCATCCCGTCCGGCTGGTTCTGTTCAATATTTGGGTAAGCCGGTACCGGCTATCGAAAAGCTCCATGATGCCAATACCGCCTGGGCTTTGGATACCGCAGGTACCGGTTATAAACCTAAAGGCTATGTATTAAATGCCGACGATGTGCCAGCCTTTAAATATATTATTTATGGTGTGCCGGTAAATGATGCCAGTACTTTGATGGATAAAGGGCAGGGTATCCACCGGGAAATAACGCTTGCCAATGCTGTGGATGGCCTGTTTTATCACCTGGCTTCGGGTAATATCGAAACGCTTGGAAACGGATTATACGCTATTGACGACCAATCGTACTATATCCGTATTGATGACGCTGGAGGCGCTAAAGCCCTTGTTCGTGATGCGGGAGGGAAGCAAGAGCTTATCATTCCTATTCAAAAAAAATTAACCTATTCTATCATTCTTTAAGCTGCCTTGATCATGAATAATACTTTAAAACAAATGATAAAAAGGAGCGCGTTTTTATGTACGCTTGTCGTTATCGCGCTGTTAAGCGATATCAAAAATACCTTGGCCCAGGCCGAATCGCCTAAAGAGGATGATTTTTTTAAGATCATGAAAGTACCGGCGCCCGAAGGTACTATACTGGAGGTTGGCGGCTTGTGTACGCTGCCTAATGGTACTTTGGCTGTAACCACCCGTCGCGGGGATATTTTTATGGTCGAAAATCCTACCGGCCAGCATCCTTTCTTCCGCAAGTTTGCTTCCGGTTTGCATGAGGTGCTGGGCGCCGCCTGGAAAGATGGCGCTTTATACGTTGTTCAGCGCGGTGAATTGACTAAACTGGTGGATACCAATATGGATGGCAAGGCCGATGTTTTTGAGACCATTTATGCCTGGCCTTTATCTGGCAACTATCATGAATACAGTTTCGGACCTAAAATTGCTCCTGATGGTTCATTTTTTGTAACCCTGAACCTGGGTTTCCCGCCCGATTGGTGGCACCCTAAAAGTTTTGTACCATGGCGTGGCTGGGCCTTAAATATTAAGGAGGATGGTACGGTTACACCTTGGGCGGCCGGATTCCGTTCGCCTTGTGGTATCAGTATGATTGATGGCGAACTTTGGTATGCCGATAACCAGGGCGATTGGGTTGGATCGGGCAGTATTATGCCCATCAAAAAAGGGGCTTTCATGGGGCATCCTTCCAGCCTGGTTTGGACAGGCTTGCCGAACTCACCACTAAAGTTGACGTCTGAGCAGTTCTTCGCTAAAAACAATCCGCGAATTGAGTTTGATAAAAACGGGCAACCTGTAAAACCGCAGGATGTAGTAAATGAAAAATTCAAAACCGAGTTTGAGGCTAAAAAGGAATTTCCGGAATTACAATTACCCGCGGTTTGGTTACCTCATGGCATTTTAGGGATCTCTAACTCCGAAATTGTGAAGATACCGGATGGGGCATTCGGCCCGTTTTCGGGACAACTACTGATCTGCGATCAGGGGCAAAGTATGGTCGACCGGATCTTTTTGGAAAAAGTTAACGGCGAATACCAGGGCGCGGCCTGGGCTTTCAGAAGCGGTTTTCAATCGGGCATCGTAAGGCTGGCCTGGCTGCCTGATGGTTCATTAGCTGCCGGCGAAACTAACCGTGGCTGGGGATCGGCGGGGGAAGCTACCATGGGCTTACAGCGTTTGGTATGGAATAACAGAGTTCCGTTTGAAATGCGTGCCATCAGGGCCATGCCCGATGGTTTTGAAATAGAATTTACCAAACCGGTTGATAAAAAGGTAGCGGCCGACATTGCATCCTACTCCATGGAAAGCTTTATTTATAAATATCATGGCGTATATGGAAGTCCGCCGGTGAACACCGAAAAATGCCCGATAACAGGGGTTAAAGTATCAGAGGATGGCTTAAAGGCAAGGCTTATCGTTAATAATTTACGCAGGTACTATATCCATACCATTACGCTTGCTGCCATCCGCGATAAGGAGAGTTATTTTAACCTGGTGCATCCTACTGCATATTACACTTTGAATAATATCCCCGAAGGACAAAAATTGTCCATGAATGAGGTAAGTACCGTAAACTCGGCTAAAGCAGCGGCTTCGGCAGGTGTGAAAAAAGCGGGGGGCGCTAAAAAAGGCGCGACAGTAAAATCTGGAACGTTGGTAAACGCTATTCCTACCTATGCCGAAGTGCAGCCTCTTTTGCTGAAAAATACTTGTCTTTCGTGCCATAATGCTACAAAAAGGCAGGTTGGCCCGGCATACACAGATGTGGCCAAACGGAAATACAGCGTATCCGAACTGATACAGCTGATCCATAGCCCCAAGCCTGAGCACTGGCCGGATTATTCGACACCGATGCCGCCGATGCCGCAGGTGCCTAAAGAAGAAGCGCGTAAGATTGCCCTGTGGATCAAATCGCTGGCTAAATAAATTAAAGTTTGACTCCGCATTCCGCGTTTAAACTGCGGACTAAAATGCGTATATTTGTATATATCAACAGCCCGGTTTTCCTGATTAAAAAGGGAACCGGGCTGTTGGGTTAAGGGAGAAAATAGCCCGAAAATCGACTGATTTTTTATGGTTATTTGATAGTCAAAAATTAATACTTTTTAAAGTTTTAAAAACACGCTAAAACCGCGTTGGAATTTGTTAAAAAGTGTTAAAATCGATGTTTTTGAAGCGTTTTTTAGCCGTTTTTAATCCCTTTTTGAGCAGAAAAGTGTTAAAATTTAAGGTTTAAAAAGTTTTGTGCGATAAATGGGTCGTGGAATTGTTAAGATCTTATGTCTTGACTCTAACTTCTTGATTCTCCCTCCCGCCCCTACATCACCTCTCATGCCAGGTTTTTGGGTGCGTGGTTTATAAAAATCGTTTAGTTTTATGGCTCTAACCCAAAACCATATTTTAAACTATGATCAACCGTACAGGTCTCCGGAAAATTGCAGCACTGGCTATTGCCATTTGCACCCTGTGTTTTAGTTTGTATAGCGCTAAGGCGCAAGGCATTAAACCAAAATTTAAGGTAATAGCCTTTTATACAGGCCGTAACGATAAGGCGCATATCAGTTTTATGCACGAGGCTAACCGGTGGTTTCCGGCCATGGCCAAAAAGTATAATTTCGCCTACGATTCTACCAATAACTGGAGTAACATGAACCCGGAGTTTCTGGCCAAATACCAGATAGTAATATTTTTAGATACCCGTGCCGATGACCCTGCACAACGGGATGCTTTTGAGCAATATATGAAAAACGGTGGCGCCTGGATGGGTTTCCACTTCGCGGCCTTCGCGCTCACACCATCAGATTATCCTCAAAACTGGGACTGGTATCATAATGAGTTCCTGGGATCGGGGCAGTATAAAAGCAATACCTGGCACCCTACCTCGGCTATTTTGCGGGTTGAGGACCGTAAGCATCCGGTAACCAAAGGTTTGCCGGTTACCTTCAAAGCATCACCAAATGAATGGTATCGATGGGAAATGGATCTGCGTACCAACCCGGATATTAAGATATTACTGTCTATTGATTCAACCAGTTTCCCGCTGGGCACGGGGCCAAAACCTTACGAAATATGGCATAGCGGCTACTACCCGGTAGTGTGGACAAACAAAAATTATCGCATGGTTTACTTTAACATGGGGCATAATGCTATTGATTATGATGGCGGTACCAACAAGGAGCAATCACAAACTTTTGATAACGATATTCAAAACAAGCTGATCCTCAATACACTTCTGTGGCTGGGGAATGGTGAAAAGTAAAGATCTTAATTCTTCGTAATGGTGTCATTTTTTTAGAAAGTCATCCTGTAAAGGGTGGCTTTTTGCAGCCGGTTTATACCTTTGGAGATACCAATCTCCACCTATGAAGAAAATAAAAGAGATTTTTACCCAGGTAAAAGAGCTGCAACACAGTGATAACGAAGACATAACCGACCTGCTTTGGCAGCTGATCTGCTATTCGCCAAAATTCCCGCTAAGGTTACAGCAGCAACAGTTATTGGATGAAGCAGCACTATTTACATTGGAAGTTGATGATCCGCATTTTAGTCATTCCATACTAAAGTTTAATGGCTTTATATGGGGTAATGGCAGCCGTAAAGTGCTGATTACCCACGGCTGGGGTTCAAAAGGAGCCGATTTTATTGATCTGATCACCGCGCTCCGAACCATAGATGACTTACAGATCATCGCGTTTGATGCGCCGGGTAATGGCAGCTCGGAAGGGCAGCTCTCCAACCTGCTGTTGTTTGCGGAGGCGGTTAAGGCCGTCATCCGCACTTATGGTGCGCCTGATATTATGATCGGTCACTCATTGGGTGTAATGGCTAATACTGTGGCTATAAAGGAAACCGGCATTAAGCCACCCTTGCTGATCAATATAACGCCTATGGTGAATTTAAAGGAAAACTTTATAGTAACCATGAACAGCGCAGACGTGCCAAAAGCTGCTCAGGATAAGTTTTTTGAGCACTTTAATCAAATATTTGATGTGCCTACTTCTTATTTTAACCTTGCCGATATATACCAGGAAGACATCGCGGTAAAACACTGGCTGGCTTATGACAAGGATGATAAAATGACCCCGTTCCCTTACATGCAGGAGCTTTTAAACAGGCACCCGGTTATCACATCTAATGAATATCCAAATGCCACGCATGAAAGGATCATTAAAGATCCGAGGTTGATAGTGGATGTTTTGGAGTTGGTGAGGCAGGCGTTATAATAAAACAATATAAAATCAAAGCGTCATTGCGAGGCACGAAGCAATCCCCAATAAGCAGAGCCGCTCTGTATAGTATAGAGATTGCTTCGTACCTCGCAATGACGTGGTTTTTTGCTTAGAGGTCTGGTCTCCTGGTTCTCTCCTTAAACTACCTCACTTTGTCCTGAATAATACTTCAACTCAATAAGATCATGAGGCAGCGGTTTGGTATTCCAGGCCTGATGGATGGCCAGCGCGGTGCCTACAGCGGTAGCCTGTGCCATGGATGCGGCGTACACTTCCAGGTGTGGAAAGGCGAAAGCGAGCAGGTGCATAAACACAGCATTTTTACTGAATCCGCCGTCTACAAAGATTCGTTGTACTTTACAACCCTCTAACACATACCCGGTTGAAACGGCTTGCTGTTGTACAATATCCATCATCAATTGATGATAGGCTTCGGTATCGGTTTTAAAATCATGCAGATCGCGCAGTTCAAAAACTGATTTTTGCAGTTCGCCTTTTTTAGAATTGTGCTGTACTGCCTGTTGATTTTGTAACTGGGTAACGATAGCCGGTTCAAAAGCCATTGTACGATATTTTATCGCATCCTGGTTAAAATGGGCGGCTATGCGCTTTACCTGCTCCTCGTAATCGTAACCGGAAAATAATCGAGAAGCTTTAACGGGACTGCCTTTGTATTGCAGATAGTTAAGACAATCGTGTTTCAGTTCATCTTCGGTAAGCGGTGTTTGGTTAAAAGGGTTTAGGCTGATAGACCAGGTGCCCGTTGATATCAATACAAAAGGCATATTAAAGCTTACCAGGTAGGGGATAAGCGCCGCTGAACTATCATGCAGTCCGATACCCACACTGTAAGTACTTCCCGGAAATATAGCTGGAAGCACCGTGTCTGCAGGTTTAAGCGGGGCCATTTTGGGTAAAATGCTCTCCCGATCAACCCAGTGGTGATAGTTGTTCTTGCCGAAATCCCAAAGGGCAGTATGGCAGCCGATACTGGTTAAGTCGGTTACCATCTGCCCGCTAAGCAAGTAGCTCATGTACTGCGGCAAATGCAAGGCATATTTTATCTTTTTAAATGCCTCTGGTTGTTGATATTTTAAGCGATACAGCTGTAAGCCTGAGTTCAGGTTGCCTAAAACGGGTGAGGCGGTTTCACGGGCAAACCGGGCTTCATCGCCGTAGGTTTCATAAAACTGCCTGCTTAATTCCGGTGGATATGGCTTAAGGTAATTATACAAAGGCGTAAGCGGGTTGCCGCTGTCATCAACATACACAAAACTGGCCCCGTAGGTGGAGAAATTAACCGCTTTAAGGTCAAACTCTTTGTGTTTGAATATCTCGCGCAGCGAATCAAATACCGATAACCGCAGGCTGTCCAGGTTTTCGCAGGCGTCGCCATCCTCGTCATGAGTTTCGGTAAAGCGAGCCGTTCTTTCAAAAACTATTTTATAGTTCTCGTCAAAAAGAAACAGCTTTTTATTGGTTTTACCCACATCAAAAACGGCTATAACGGGTATCGGCTCCATATTATAAACCTGTAGATACGGCTAATGCGCCGCGTTCGCTGATCAGTTGCTGACGTACTGCTTGTTGCCGGTATACTTCCAATGGTTGTAACGCCCCACCTGCTCTTAAGCGCGATTCGGCAACAAGCGGACGTACATCAGTGCGGTAGGCATGTTGTAGAATTTCCTGGGCAAGTACTACATCATTTTGCTGTTGCGCCTGTTTCAGTGCCTGCTGATCAACCAATAACGCCTGCGTGTACGCTATTTTGATGGCTTCAACAGACTGTAGCAGGTCTTCCACCGGGTCTTTGATATTATGCGATGCGTCGATCATCCAGCCAATACCGGTAGCATGGTTCATGCCGCGAGCGTCCATACCTTCTACCAGTTCATTAAATATCAGGAACAGCTGGTATGGGTTAATGCTACCCACAGTAAGGTCGTCATCACCGTATTTAGAATCGTTGAAGTGGAAACCGGCCAGTTTGCCTTCCATCAGCAAAAGCGATACAATTTGCTCAATATTGGCACCTTGTAAATGGTGACCGAGATCGACCAGTGTTTGTGCCTGATTGCCTAATTTGGATGCCAACAGATATGATTGACCCCAATCGCCGATGGTGGTGGAGTAAAAATTAGGCTCGTAGGGCTTATATTCTATCCAGAGTTTCCAATCGGCAGGCAGGGCAGCATAAATTTCCTGCAGGCTCACCAGTGTCCGTTCAAAGGCGCCGCGCATATTGAGTTGCCCCGGAAAGTTTGACCCGTCTGACAGCCAAAGTGATAGAGCTTTAGAATTTAGTTCGACACCATAATTGATTACCTCGATATTATGTTCGATAGCCTGCTTGCGCACTGCTTTATCTACATGGTGCAAGGAACCGTATTTATAGCTATGCTGCTGCGATGGCTGATCCTGGAAGGTATTGGAGTTTACCGCATCAAAATGTAAGCCATGCTGACTGGCAAGTGCTTTAATCGAAGCTGCATTGTCTGGAATATCCCAGGGAATGTGCAGGGAAATGGAGTTACTGCTTTTGTTCAGGGCGTGTATCAAGCCTACGTCTTCTACTTTTTCTTCCAGGCTGCGGGGCTCGCCACCACCCGAGAAACGACCGAAACGCGTACCCCCGGTACCTAATGCCCAACTGGGTATAGCCACCTGGAAATCGCCCAGTTTTTTAAGAACGGTATCCAGCCCCTTTATATCAGCGGCCACAAAATCAAACTTGCGCTGGTGCACGGTTTGTTGTTTGTGGTTGGCTTCATCAATAATGCTCTTCTCTAATTGCATGATTATTGGTTTATAATTATAATAGGTATTACTAAAACCATGTCATTGCGAGGAGGAACGACGAAGCAATCGCGAACTGTGCAGATTTGCCCTGTATAGTTCGCGATTGCCACGCTTCGCTCGCAATGACATGGCTGGTTTTATCTTTTGTCCTTTATCTCCAAATCTTTGCTCCCAAAAAATTACCTCACAAAAGCCATCGCCACACCGCCATCCACATTCAATACATTACCGGTTGATTTGCTGAGCAGGCCGCCGGTAAAGGCAAAGCAGGCATCGGCAATATCGGCAGGCAGAATGATCTGGTTCAGTAGTGTACGTTTAGCATAATAAGCGGGCAACTCTTCAACCGTAATACCATAGGCTTTAGCGCGACCTTCGGCCCATCCGCCGGCCCAAATGTTACTGTCGCTGATCACCGCATCGGGGTTCACTACATTTACCCGGATGCCATCGGTACCCAGTTCAGCAGCGTTTAGTCGACTCAGGTGCAGCTGTGCCGCTTTTGCCGAGCCATAACCCGCGTTGTTAGGTCCGCTTACCAGGGCGTTCTTGCTTACTATATTGATAACATCGCCGCCGATATCTTGTTTTTTCATCACGGCTACAGCGGCCTGGGTGATAAAAAACTGGCCTTTTACCAGTACGTCATACAGCAGGTCCCAATCTTGCTCGGTATGATCCGCAATGGATTTGGATATAGATAGGCCCGCGTTGTTCACCACAATATCCACTCCACCAAAAGCTGAGGCAGCGGTTTCTAAAGCGGCGTCTATCTGTCCGGCATTGGTAACATCCAGCACTGCAGTAGTGTAGGAGTCTTTGCCATATTGTTTTTTAAACTCTTCGCCGGCGCTGTTCAGGCGTTCGGTGTTCATATCATTCAAGATCACTACCGCGCCCTCGTCTACAAATTTTTTGGCGATGGCCTTGCCTATACCACCGGCACTGCCCGTGATCAGGGCTATTTTGCCCGATAATGCTTTGGGTTTTGGCATCCGCTGTAGTTTGGCTTCTTCCAGTAACCAGTACTCGATATCAAAAGCTTCCTGACGGGGTAAGGAGGTGTATTCAGAAATAGCTTCGGCACCTTTCATTACGTTGATTGCGTTGGTATAAAACTCGGCGGCTACGCGTGCGGTTTGCTTGTCTTTGGAGAACGAGAACAGACCAACACCCGGATACAGGATGATCACCGGATTGGTATCCCTGATAGCCGGGCTGTTATCATGCTTGCAGGTATTATAATAGTCGGTATACATTTGGCGGTAAGCAGCAAATGCCGGTGCAAGACGTTCCTGTAATGCTTTTACATTGCTCAGATCCTCATTGGGTTGAAGATCCAATACCAACGGACTAATCTTAGTACGTAAAAAATGATCCGGGCAGCTGGTTCCCAAAGGCGCCAAACGACCAAGATCATTGGAGTTAATAAATTCCAGCACCCGGGCATCATCGGTAAAATGGCCGATCATATGCCTTTCGCTGGAGCAAAAACCACGCAGGATAGGGGCAATAGCGGCAGCCTGCTTTTTACGACCGGCTTCATCCAGGCTTTGGATTTTTTGCCCGCCAAACACAGGGCCCTTTTTGCCATAGTTTTCTTCCAGGTATTCGGCACAGCGCTCTATCACTTCCAGCGTATTGATATAGCTTTCATAAGCGGTATCGCCCCAGGTAAACAACCCGTGTGAACCCAACATAATGCCCCGGATACCCGGATTTTCATCCAGGCATTGCTTGAGTTGCAGACCCAATTCAAAACCTGGTTTTTTCCACTCCACCCAACCAATGGTACCGTTAAACAGTTCCTGGGTTATTTTTTTACCATCCTTAGCTGCTGCTATAGCAATGGCGGCGTCGGGATGCAGGTGGTCGATATGTTTAAATGGCAAAAAGCCATGCAGGGGGGTATCAATTGATGGCGCTTTAGAGGCCAGATCGTATATGCAATGGTTAAAAAGCTCTACCATTTCATCCTCATAGGCTACACCCCGGTAAACGTTTTTAAGGCTGCGCAGGCGGTCGACGTACAATGCTGCCAGTCCGCTTTTTTTGAGCGTACCGATATCACCACCCGAGCCCTTGATCCACATAACCTCTACCTCGCTGCCGGTGAGCGGGTCTTTTGACAATACCTTGCACGAGGTATTGCCGCCCCCGTAATTAGTGAGCCGCAGATCGGCCCCTAACAGGTTCGAGCGGTATATTAACAGGGCAACTTCATCCCCTTCTAACCTGGCGGCTTCGGCATCATCCCACAGATAGCTTACGTGTTTGAATGGTGTTGTTCTGACAGACATATATTTTAATTATTGAATTATTGAGTTAGTGAATTAGTGATTTAAATTAGAATTGCTCAGTTTTGAATTAATGATTTGGGTTACTGAATGTTTTAATTATCTGTTTACTTGATCGAATTGCCATAACCAACTACCAGTACCGATAAAATGATAACCGCTATGCCGGTTATTACGGTGGCAAAGGCTCTTTTACTCACGCCCTTCCATTCTTTTAATATCAATCCCCACATATTGGCTATCAGGATAATAAAGGCCATGTGCAGTATCCAGGAGCTGGCGCCATTACCCATTTTGCTTTCGCCCATGCCATAAAAAAAGAACTGCAAAAACCAGGTAGTCCCTGCCAGCGCCGCAAACAGGTAGTTTTTAAGCAATGGTGTTTTTTGATCGGTATAATTGCCAAAAGTTTTATTGCGGGCATTTAATACCATGCACCATATAAAGTTGGTGGTTAGGCCGCCCCATAGGATAATAATATAGGTAACGTTGTTCTGGAACAGGAAATTACCCTGTGCCGGATGAGCAGCCTGCCAAAACTGATTTGCAGTATCGGCCATGCTTTTACCGGCCTCTATGCCAAAATTAAAACAGGCGCTTAATACCCCGGATACAATAGCCACCAGTATACCCAGGCCAAAGCGGTAATCCTTATTTTCCTGGGCTATAGTCCCATTGGCTGATAGTTCTTTTTCCTTCATCATACCGGCTTTGCCGCATATCACAATGCCAGCTACACAAAGCAGAATGCCCAGCAATACCATTTGCCCCCAGTTAGAGTGCAGCATCATGCTAAAAGTATCTTTACCAGCTTTTGGGAAGATATCATAATAAACCGATGGTATCAGGGCGCCAAAAACGGAGCAAAGGCCCAATATAATGGTGCTGCCTAATGATACGCCTAAGTATCGTACGCCCAAACCATAGGTGAGGCCCCCGATACCCCAGAGCAGGCCCATGAGGTATGTCCAACCGATAACAGAGCCTTCGGTATGACCGATGATATCTGCAAAACCCGGAATAGTTAACCATGCGGCCAGCGGCGGTACTATGAACCAGGAAAAAATACCGCCCACTATCCAGTAACTTTCCCAGGCCCAGCCCTTAATTTTTTTATAAGGGATGTAAAAGCTCCCCGAGGCAAAGCCGCCGATAAAATGGAAGAAAACTCCAAAGATTATTTGCATATACTAACAGGTTTATATTGGTAAAGCTAATTTAGGGAATAATTAGGCTGAAACTGTCATGGACTGTCATGGAAACTCACCCCGGCCCTCTCCAAAGAGTAATAGCCCATGAAAAGGCATAAAGCGAAAATTAAGCGTCTATCGACTCACCCCGACGTCGCTGCGCTCGTCACCCCTCTCTCCGCTTCGCGCATAGAGGGGATTTTTTTCTTTCTTTTTCTCAACCCTCTTTGCGGCGAAGCCGCAGAGAGGGTGGTCCAGCGAAGCGTAGACCGGGTGAGTAGGCTATGCCACTTGTTTTAACCTTGTAAGTTTAAACGCTGCCTTTTCACGGGCTATTACTTTCCAAAAGAGAGAGATTTGTCTATTTGCGCTTGTTTGTAACCCTATGTATAGGGAAGACAAAAAGGGCGGGAGATGGTACGATTCCCTTTTCAAGCGTAATAGCCCATGATTAGACATAACAAACGAATGACATCCAAAAAAGGGGCTGTCACCCTGAGCTCCGTCGAAGGGTCGAGCGCAGAGGCTTGCCCACCATGCTTCGACGGAGCTCAAATAGGAACGTGTTTGTTTTTTATCCTTTCGTCCATTGTCTTTTTATCCTAATTTAGGACTTGATATGCAATCATACATTTTAGGTATAGATATAGGCACGGGCAGCACCAAAGCGGTGGCTGTAGCTTTAACCGGGAAGGCTTTGGGCGTGGTACAAAACCATTATCCTATTAATAGTCCTGAGCCGGGCTACAGTGAGCAGGATCCGCTATTGATATGGCAGGCTTTTGTAAAATGTATGCAGGATATAACCACTAAGATAGGTTATGCACCTATTGCCGTAAGTTTTAGCAGCGCCATGCATAGTATTATCCCTGTTGATGAAATAGGAACGCCGCTATCGCCTATGATCACCTGGGCCGACTCGCGGAGTGAGCATATTGCACAGGAACTGAGGGCTTCGGCGCAAGGTCCTGGAATATACCGGATCACCGGTACACCTATTCATGCCATGTCGCCGTTGTGTAAGCTGATCTGGTTGCGTACTAATAAACCGGAAGTGTTTATACCAACACACAAATTTATATCGATCAAGGAGTTTATCTGGTTTAAGCTGTTTGGTAGTTTTGAAGTCGATTACTCCATTGCTTCGGCTACGGGTTTGTTTGATATACTAAAGCTGGATTGGAGTTCGGAAGCCTGTGCGCTTGCAGGTGTTTCAGCCAATAAATTGTCAATTCCAAGGAATACCACCTACCATCGTGATGATCTGAATCCGAACACAGCTGCTCTGTTGAATATAACCTCCAAAACCAGCTTTGTTATTGGTGCGAGCGATGGCTGTTGTGCCAATTTAGGCAGTCATACCATCGGGCCGGGCATCGCCGCGCTTACCATTGGTACCAGTGGGGCTGTACGCATTACCAGCCCAAGTCCGGTATATAATTTTGAGGGGATGACCTTTAACTATCTGCTTAACCAGGATACTTTTGTATGCGGCGGTGCGGTAAATAATGGTGGCATAGCCATTAACTGGCTACTGCAAAACTTTCTGCAAAAAGAAAAACTAACCCCGGCAGATTACGACGAATTGTTCACAACGATAGATACCATACCTGCAGCAAGCGATGGATTGATCTTTTTACCCTATTTATATGGCGAACGTGCCCCGCTTTGGGATACCCAGACCAGCGGCGCGTTTTTTAATATCAAACCAACTCATACCCGGGCTCATTTTTTAAGGGCAGCGCTGGAGGGCGTTTGCTTTGCCTTGTATGATGTATTGAAAACGGTGGAAGATGCCTCGGTGAATATTACCCAGGTGAACATTAGCGGGGGCTTTGTAAGTTCGGCTACCTGGACGCAGGTCCTGGCCGATATTACCGGTAAAAAACTGGTGGTATTGCAGCCCGAAGATGCATCGGCAGTGGGCGCTATTTACCTGGCTATGCAGGTGCTGCACCCTGAAAGTTATGATCAGCTTATACACATAGATAATCAAATAGTTATCGAACCAAATGCCCAAAACCACGAGCGGTACAGCAAATTATTTCCGACATTTAAGAAGCTGTACCGTGATCTCATGGATTCTATGCACCGACTGCATGATTTAGATATTTAGATAAGGGTATTTTAATGGGTAAAGGGATCGGCGAAGGCTTTTCCGGCTAAAAGGTCCAGAAATTCAGCATCGGTGATCAGGCAGTTGTTTAGCTCTTGTGTTAGTTTTTCCTTATTTAAATGCTCGCCAATAAAAACCAGTTCGTTGTGGCGGTCGCCAAATTCTTTCGACCAGTTTTTTTCAATCAATTCCCGGTTCTCTACAAAGTCATGAAATTTGATGCGCTTTTGATAAGGCATGCTGGCCCACCAAACGCCGGCGTTCTCCAGGCGTGAAGAACCGCCTGCCTGCGAAAAATTCAAGGCATCATCGGGTGCCGAAGCTATCCAGAACAAACCTTTGGAGCGGATAATATTTTGGGGGAAATCATGATGCAGGTAATGATAAAATCTTTCTGGATGAAACGGTTTTTTTGACCGGAATACGGTGGAGCTGATGCCATACTCCTCGGTTTCGGGTGTATGTTCACCGTTTAGTTCTCTGATCCATCCGGCCGACTGCGATGCTTTGTCAAAATCAAACAGCCCGGTATTCAATATCTCGGCAGGATCGATTTTGCCAAATTGGGTATGCAATATTTTAGCGCCGGGATTTAATTTGGTGATCACGGCCTCTAATACTTTTACCCGTTGGGGCGATGACAGGTCGGTTTTGTTAAGCAGGATCACATCGGCAAATTCAATTTGATCGGTAAGCAGGTTAACAATGGTACGGTGATCGTTGGGATCATCCACCAGATTGCGGTTTAATAATAACTCAGAGCTGCCAAAATCCTTATAAAAGTTAAAGCAATCTACCACAGTAACCATAGTGTCCAATCGCGAAAAACGACTCAGGTCGATGCCTGCTTCTTCATCCGCGAAGTTAAACGTCTGGGCAATGGGTATCGGTTCAGAAATACCTGTACTTTCAATCAGCAAATAATCAAACCTGCCTTCTTTGGCCAATTTCTCTACCTCGATCATTAGATCCTCGCGCAGGGTGCAGCAAATACAGCCATTGCTCATTTCTACCAGTTTTTCTTCGGTGCGTGATAACGTTTTTTGATTGGCTACCAATTGCGCATCAATGTTTACCTCGCTCATATCATTAACTATAACGGCTACTTTCAGGTTCTGCTTGTTATGTAGTATATGATTAAGCAGGGTTGTTTTGCCGCTGCCTAAAAAACCGCTGAGCACGGTTACCGGTAATTTCTTTTCCATCGCTTATTATTTGAGACAAATATAAACGATTTAAAATTAAATGCAATTATGTTGCATTTAAAAATTAGAACAAAGAAGGTCTAAAAGGCATATGATCTCTACTAATTACAGGTCAAAAGCCCGGGCAAAACGGTAGCAGCAATAAACTATTACAGGAGCGGCTAATACGTCCATAGTGTAGTGGATGTGTTGTACAAGCAGTAACGCCATTACAATAAGGGCGGCAATAAGGGCGATAGCCTTATCGCGTTTTTTCTCCAGATGAAGGAAAATAAGCACCATGGTTGAAGTGTGCCCCGAAAAGAAGAGATCTTTGGTGATGGCAGCATGTCCATAAAAATAACTGGTGAGCGGATCAACCAAAGGAACCAGGCCCAGAGGAGGATCAAGCTTTACCAACGTGAGGGATATAAAACGGGCGATACAAACAAATATCAGCGTCCAGATGTAGGTAGTGCAAATAGCAGGCTTATAAAAAGCCCTTACAGCCATCAGGATACCCATACCCCATATCAGCGCAAAAATAGGTATGGAAACATCGTAGGCTGGCAAATGAGTCAATACCCAGTCATTAAGTATCATGCCATTCCGGCTTTCGATTCCTCTGAAAAAACCGGGCATAATGTTAATAATGGCTGTTATGAGGATACTGCCAATGAGTAGCTTAACGCGTTTTAAACTGGTATCATAAGCAGTTAGCCAGTTTTGTTTTAATCTATATAGAGCAGTATTGGGCACAGTTTATATCTGGATAATGTGTTCAAAAATAACGTATTGACGTCAATATTAATTAGTTGTTACCAAAAAGTTAAAATAAATATTGTAAAAATATGAAATTAAATTGATGCAATTATGTTGCGTTATGCTTTATATTTGCATATGAATATTCCAAAAAACACGTCCTGGCTTGATCATATCGGAATAACTGCATCAACTTTGTGCGCCATACATTGCGCTATAGTACCGGTGCTGTTTACCAGTTTGCCGCTGTTGGGGTTGGGCTTTTTGGCTAATGTTTGGATAGAATGGGGGATGATTGTGCTGGCATTGGCCATCGGAATATATTCTATAAGTTTGTCTTATATCCGGATACACAAACGCTTGCTGCCTCTACGTTTACTGCTGGCAGGTTTTGCAGTTATTTTGCTGGGACATGCGTTTGTAAGCGGCTGGCCAGAAGTAATCATCGTACCAACCGGCGGATTGCTGATTGCGGCCGCGCATTTTGTAAACTATAAATACACAGGCAGCTGCAGATATTTAATAAAAGAGAATGATCAATTGCCGGTATACTGAATGATAGGCGACAATCTTAAACTTTCACCAATTAGCCAAACCTTATTTTAAACCATTAGTTATTCTTGCTAAATTTGCAGGCTTATATTATAACCTAATTAAATGGCACAAACCCGCAATAATTTTCATTTTGAAGATTTGCTGAACAAGCATCATTTAAAAAAAACTGCGCCAAGGCTCAGGGTTTTATCCATGATGTCATCAAGGAGTGCAGCTACTTCCCAGCCCGATCTGGAGAGCGTAATGAGCGACATTGACCGGGTTACGCTTTATCGCATCCTGAATGCCTTTGAAGAAAAGGGCATTATTCATAAGGTATTTGATTTAAATGGTACGGCTAATTATGCGCTGTGCAGCTCCAATTGCGATGAAGGCCATCATCATGACGAGCATTTGCATTTTAATTGTACCAACTGTAAAAACGTTTATTGCCTTGACGATCTGCATCTGCCGGCAATAACCCTTCCACCTGGATTTGAACCCACTGGTTTTACCTTGTATGCTACCGGCTTATGTCCAAAGTGCAGTAAAAAAGCGCCTAAAAAATGATCTTTACTAAAAAGCTTTTTTACATAAGCGTAAACTGCGGGTTGCTCTTTTTATTTCTTGGTCTTTGTTCATTTACTCCTGGAAGGGACACTATTCCAACTACATCTACTTTTAAGTTTAAGACTATTATTATTGATGCCGGTCATGGTGGTAAAGACCCAGGAGCCCGCGGATCATACTCCAACGAAAAAACGGTGACATTAGCCATTGCTCAAAGGTTAAAGGCCGCTATTGATTCGCAGATCACCAGCGTTAAAACCATTATGACGCGTACTGATGATACCTTTATTCCGCTTAATCAACGATCGGTAATTGCCAATCAGAATCATGGTAACCTGTTTATCTCCATACATTGTAACTCGTCACCGGAGGGTAACGCGGCTATCGCACATAAACGTAAAGGTGTACTGCTGCTGGTTTATGGTTTCCACCGCTTAAAAGAACAGGAAGAAGCTGTGCGCGAAAACTCCTCTATATTTATTGAAAAAGATTACAAGCAAAATTATGAGAGCTATGATGAAAGTGATCCGTCTAATCTCATCATCCTCAATGCCTACATCCAAAAATACCGCAAGCAAAGTATCCTTTTTGGCGACCTGCTGAATACCGAGTTTGTGGATACCAATGGCCGTGAGAGTAACGGCGTAAAGGAACAAGGCGTATTGGTGCTGGCTCACAGCGCCATGCCGGCCGTACTCATCGAAACAGGCTTTATCAATAATCCGGAAGAAGAAGATTACCTGAACTCACCCGAAGGACAAAACGAGATCGTTCAGTCAATCATCAGAGCTATCAATAATTATCGAAAAGCTATCGGAGCGCTGTAATTAGTCTACTCACCCGGTCTATCTGCGCCAGCTGGCGGATGGATCACCCTCCTTCGGCTTCGCCGGAAAGAGGGTAGGAAAAATAAAAAATAAAATCCCCTCTATGTGCGAAGCGGAGAGAGGGGTGACAAGCGTAGCGACGTCGGGGTGAGTTGATGCCATCCTGTAATCAGGTTAAAATTTTCACCATAAACAGCTATATTCGGCTTTAACAACTCCATGCCGATGATCAATACCTGTACCGTCGTTTTAAAATATATCCGTTATACATTATGCTTTTGTTTATTGATGAATGTGGTACATGCCCAGGTCAAAGAGCAGGGTATTATACCACAGCCTTATAGCATTCAAAAAAACGGTGAGGTATTCAGGTTCTCGCCTGCTGTGGCTATAGATATCGGTGATGGTATCAGTACAGATAATCTGATTTTTTTTAACCAATATTTTCATCAACTGGCGGGATATAACTTATCAGTCAAAAAAACTATTGCTCCTTCCATTCAATTAAGTATAAATTCTAATAAGATTACAGAGCCCGAGGGCTATCAATTATCTGTAACCTCAAAACAGATCAGTATTATCGGGCATGATCTGGCCGGCGTGTTTTATGGCTTGCAGTCATTGGTTCAACTACTGTATAAATCAAACGGAAAAGTAACTGTACAGGGATGTACTATCGAGGATCATCCGCGATTTGCCTACCGGGGGATGCATTTGGATGTAAGCCGTCATTTTTTTAAAGTGGATGCTATTAAAAAATGGATAGATCTGCTGGCCCTTTACAAGATCAATACTTTTCACTGGCACCTCACTGATGATCAGGGCTGGCGCATCGAGATCAAAAAATATCCACTGCTGCAAAGCATTTCCGCTTATCGCGATGAAACCATTATTGGTCATAAAAAGGATAGTCCGCACCGCTTTGATGGCAAACGTTATGGAGGCTATTATACCCAGGAGGAAGTAAAAGCTGTAGTGAAATATGCTATGGAAAGACATGTCAGCATTATCCCGGAAATTGAAATGCCCGGTCATGCACTGGCAGCATTGGCGGCTTATCCAGAACTGGGATGTATCGGCGGTCCTTATAAAACAGCCACTTACTGGGGAATATTTGACGATGTGTATTGTGCCGGCAACGAGCAGACGTTTACCTTTCTACAAAATGTGCTGGACGAAGTGCTGCCGCTTTTTCCGTCTAAATATATTCATATCGGCGGTGACGAATGCCCGAAAACCAAATGGAAAACCTGTCCAAAATGCCAACGACGCATTAAAGATGAGCATTTGAAAGATGAGCACGAGTTGCAGAGTTATTTTATTGGCCGGATGGAAAAATACCTGAACAGCAAAGGGCGGCAGATCATTGGCTGGGACGAGATCCTCGAAGGCGGATTGGCGCCTGGCGCCACGGTGATGAGCTGGACAGGCGAGGAGGGTGGCATTTCCGCAGCCAAGCTGCATCATAACGCCATCATGACACCTGAAAAATATGTTTACCTGGATTATTATCAATCCTTGTATCCCAGCGAACCGTTGGCAGGCGGCGGGTACACGCCATTAAGTAAAGTTTATAATTACGAGCCGATAACCAAAGAATTAAGCGGTGATGAAGCCAAATATATTAAAGGTGTGCAAGCCAATGCCTGGAGCGAATACCTGGCCAGCACCGCACAAGCTGAGCACCAGATATTTCCAAGGATTCTGGCTTTGGCCGAAATTGGCTGGACAGACAAGGGAAATAAAAGCTATCCCAACTTTTTGAAACGTTTGCGTTACGAACAACCACTCCTTAAACAACTAAATATTAGCGCGGCTGATGCTTTCGATGAAATTACCGATAGTGTTACGGAATCGGCAGACCGTCAGGTGCAGTTGGCTTTAAGCAGTACTTTGCCTGGCAGTCAGATCTATTATACCACCGATGGCACTACACCAGGATTAAAAAGTAAGAAGTATGACAAACCGTTCTTGATCAGTACATCGGGTAAAATAAAGGCAGCTGTATTTAGCGGAACAAAGCAATATGGGCGCGTATATGAAAAAGATTTTCATCTTCATAAAGCTATAGGTAAAACGGTAACACTTACCAACCAGCCTCAAGGTGGATATAATCCCGGCAATACATTTGGCATGGTGAACGGAGTTTTTGGCAGTAAACTGTATAACGACGGGCAATGGTACGGTTTCAATGGTGATGATCTGGAAGCGGTGGTTGATTTGGGAAAAGCTCAGCCGGTATCACAACTGGGCATCAATATTTTAAAATATCATTGGCAAAAAATGTGGGAACCTACGCTCCTCACCTTTGAAATATCGACAGATGGAAAAAACTATACCGAGGTGTACCGTCAAACTACCTTTAACGATAATGGGATCAACGCGGTAAGAGCGAATATAAAAACCACGCAAGCCCGGTACATCCGCGTAAAAGGAACCAACGAAGGCATCATTCCACCCGGCGAATACATTGCCGGGGCAAAGGCATG
This sequence comes from Mucilaginibacter sp. RCC_168, assembly GCF_041355315.1. NCBI lineage: Bacteria > Pseudomonadati > Bacteroidota > Sphingobacteriia > Sphingobacteriales > Sphingobacteriaceae > Mucilaginibacter > Mucilaginibacter sp. RCC_168. The sequence goes on along the minus strand of NZ_JBFUPN010000028.1, from coordinate 47,424 downwards.
GTTAATGGTGGATGAAATTGTAGTAAAGTAGGTTGTGCAGATTTCAAATGTGCGGATGTGCAAATATGCAGATGTGCAAATGATTTTATTTGACTATTTTCATCTGCACATCTGAAATCTGCATATCTGCACATCAATCACCTCATCCATATTTTTTTTCCTAATTTTATACCAAACACTAATGCGTGCGTTATGTTGAAATAATATAATTTTTATTATGAAGTTATTTTACACCGAAAGCACCACGAGGACAATTACTCCATGAGCAAAGTATTTACAATAACCGAGGGTTTGGAGAATATGGGCGCTTTACGAACGGGCGGCCAGGGCTCAGTTTACAAAGGCAGACGCTACGGCCCCATTATTACCGCGGTAAAATTATTACCAACCCCCATCCATACCGAAAGTACCGACGATAAGAATTTTCGTAATTTTCAAAACGAGGTTGAAAAATTAAAAAAGGTAAACGAAGAACCTAACCCTAATGTAGTTAAGATCCTGAATTCGGGTATTACAGAAAGCGGTTCGTTCCCGTTTATCGAAATGGAATTTATTGATGGCCCCGATCTGGAGGACCTGCTAAAGCCACCGCACGAACCCATCTTTACCATCAAAGAGATCATCAAACTGGCTGATCAGCTGGCGAATGCGCTTTCTCATTGTCATAAAGTTTCCGTAAAGCATGGCGATATCAAAAGCAATAACGTTAAGTTCAATATCCACACGGGCAATTATGTACTGTTGGATTTTGGTCTTTCGGCTATGTCTGATGATCAGCGCCGTACCAGTATCCGGCACGCGGGAGCTATTGAATTTATGGCGCCTGAGCAAAACGAAGGACTGATGTATTTTCAGACCGATGTGTACAGCTATGGCGTTATTTTGTATGAGCTGATAGCAGGCCAAGTACCATTCCCGCTGCGCGATAATGGTGAAACCGCGCGTAATGCCGTGATGCTGGCCCACATGGAATCTCCGGTGCCCGATGTGATGGAACTGCGCAAAAACAATCTGCCGGAAAGCTGGCCAGATAAGAAGAAAGAACACGAAATGCTGGTACCGGCCTGGCTGCTGCAGATAGTGGCCAAATGCCTTAAAAAAGATCCGGAGGATAGGTTTGCTGATGGTATTGAGCTGCAGGAAACCTTGATGCACAGCAGTATATCGGCAGTGAGTAATAACCAGGTAGATGACAGTTGGAACTCATCGGTATTGCTTAAAGAGAACGAGCGCTTGCAGGGCTTACTTTTATATTACCAGGAAGCCGAAAATAGTAAAATGGTTCAGCCTGTAATCACCGGAGAGGTTGAAAAACCTGTAGACGATGGAAAACAGGTGCGCATGTCGAAACCAATTTTTGTGTTTTTTATAATCATGCTTTGCGGTTTTACTGTGTTTTCGGCAGCGGTATTAAGCAAATATGGCGACAGGATATATCATGGTGTTTATAACCGGCTTTTTAAGTCGAAAAAGCCGGTGGATTCCGCTAAGAATGTTATACTTCCGCAACAAAAAAAGGAACCTGAGAAACAACAGCAGGACACTACCCCAACTAATGATGAGTCGGGTATACCGCCAGAAGTTGATTCGCAAACCGATTCTATACTCAAGGGTATGAAATATAAAAAAACAAATACACAGGAACCCCAGTTTTATCGCGACAGCGCCAAAACCAAGGATACCTCTAATTTGAATTTTTAGCTTTGAATGGATCAAGGATTAAGGGATTAAAGATCAAGGATTTATAATTTGGGTTTTAGAGTTTAGTATTTAGAACTTAGAGTTTAGAACTTAGTATTTAGAATTTAATAAAGAATGGAATCAAAATCAACATTCTGGCAAAAAATAGGGCTGCAGGATTGGTTTTTGCCGAACGGGAAACCAGCCAATGCCGAGGCCGCTACTATAAAAGCGCTTACCCCCGATGATGTTTATTTATACATCATCGAAAAATTTAAGGAATCTATCGGCCAGCTTTCATTTGCCGATAGGGTGGTATTTTACCACGAATTTATCATCAGCTTTAACGAAGAAGACTACCAGGAATTTATCAATAACCGCTCCGGCCTTTTTGGTATCATCGTTAATGAATCGGTAAAAAAGTTTTATGAAGTATTACGTGAATACCAGGAAGTTGGCAAAAAGGTAGAGCCTTCCAGTTCCAAATGGGTATTCCGGTTGGTTTCGCACCCAGATTATGCCAAAGGTGATAAAGGTTTTATTGGCAAGCTGTTGCCTGGCAGCGATAAAAAGGAAGAGAATTTACGGGTAACTTTCATCCCCAGGCATACCGGTGTGGCCCAAACACTGGATATCAGCAACGACATACTCAAAGGCTTTACCTATTACAGTGAGGGCTATTACGAACTGCCTTATGCCTATGATCTGAACCATAAAGAAAAAGAAATTGACCGGCCCGGCGATAAAGTATTAGCCCGCCTGGATACCATTATGCCCGACAAACAGTTTGTGGGCCGAAAGGTGGAGTATCTGGTAATGGACGATGATATTGTAGTATCGGGTAATGAAGAAAGCCGTGAGGAACGTGCCATATTTAAAGTACCAAGCGATTGGGTGAATACCCCGCACCTGCGTATACGCCTAAATAAGGCCGATGGTAAATTTTACCTGGCCTCGTTTGGCGAGCTTACCTTAATTAATGAGCAGGAGGTGCCGCGCAGCGATGTAAACGCGCCGCAATGGGTGGATCTGCCTTTCAACTCCAAAATATTGCTGAATGGCATCATCGGCATCAACCTATTTAAACCCGAAGCATAATGTCACAAATATTATCATTCGGGCTGTTGGCAATAGGCGTTTTATTATTAATGGCCCATTTTATCGACATCAAAAATTCCAGTAAAAACCATGGCAAATAATTTTTTCGGAATAACAGATATTGGCCGGCAGCGGGATAATAATGAGGATACCTTTATTGCCCAGAGATCCGGTGATGGCAATTTTATTATTGCCTGCGTAATTGATGGCGTAGGGGGTTATGTAGGTGGTGAAGTGGCTGCTGATATAGCACGAGATTGTATCCTGGAGCAGCTCTCTTATATTGCTGGCGATGTGGTGCCACTGCTGGTAAATACCATAGTTATAGCCAACCAAAAAATATACGACAAAAAGCGAACAGATAAACAACTGGAAAGCATGGCTTGTGTACTTACGCTGGCCGTGATCGACATACAGAATAACCAGTTTTATTATGCCCATGTGGGCGATACCCGTCTGTATCTGCTGCGCGATCATACGCTTATTAAGATCTCCAAAGATCATTCGTTCGTGGGCTTTCTGGAAGATTCCGGGCGGTTGACCGAAGAGGCAGCCATGGATCACCCTAAACGTAATGAGATCAACAAGGCCCTTGGGTTTAATCCCGAAATATCAAAAGATCCGGATTTTGTGGAGACCGGGCATTCGCCTTTTCTGCCCGGCGATACCCTGCTGGTTTGCAGTGATGGTTTAACCGATCTGGTTGATAAAAGCTTGATTACCGGTATCCTGACCAGTGATAGCACTATTGAAGAGAAAGGTAAAAAGCTCATAGATGCCGCCAATAGTAAAGGAGGAAAGGATAATGTTACCGTAGCGCTGGTTCAAAATGATAAAGCTCCGAGGCAGCACAGTGCTACCCGCCCGGCAGCGAAGGTCACAGATGAGATAGTTGACCCATTGGCGCAACCCAAACTGCCCGATGGCCCGGTAACCATACCAGTCAGGAAAAAAAGCAACCGGGGCAGTATGATTATGCTTTTTATATTGCTGGCGCTGGCAGTAGCGGGTTTTTTATGGCAATATTGGCTCAATTATCAACTCAAACAAAAGCCTGTTAAAGTACTTGTTGCACCTGTGAAAGTAAAGAATGCCCAAGAAATTAAACTGCAGGATACTATCAATAAATTAAAAGGAAAAACGCTGGTACTATCCGCTGCTGATTATCCCCAACCCATTGTTTTAACTGACAGCCTGCATATTGATGGCGACAGTTTGTACATCAAAGCAAAAGGAAACATCCTGTTTAAGCGTGACTCCTTATATAACGGCCCCGCGCTCACACTGGCCGCAACCTGTAAATTTATCGTACTGGACAGCGTAGTTTTTGAAGGGTTTAAAACAGCAATCACTACGCATAATGATGCCCTGGTATTAAAGCACGTGGTGTTTAATAATTGTGTTACGCCGGTGCAAACATCCTATAGTTTTCCTGCAAATAAACAGGTTTCGGGCAGGTTGTTTGGTGGTATGTTTCGCATAGACAGTTTGGGAGGAGTTAAGAGTCAAGAACCAGGAATCAAGAAAAAATAATGTGAGATGAAGAATTTTTTTAGTTGTAAAAATATAAACCAAAAATCAAGAAACGTCTGTCAGAAACCTGGATTAAGAATATCGAATAAACTCTTGATTCTTGATTCTTGGTTCTTGACTCTATCTTATTCGCACAATGGATAAGTCGCCGGGCAGGGGAATGGAGCGGTTATTTTTATTGCTGACGGGCGTTATATTAGTAGCGCTTTTTGGCAAGCTTTATTTTGTACTGCAACAAAAGTTTGTTGATGTAGATAAGCGTCTTCAGGATGGTACCATCGTTAACCTCAATACGCCTAATACCGCCCGTAATGTGGCTGCCTTGCTACATAAAGGTTATTATTTCGATGACCCTAAGGATGTTGACTATATCAAGTCGACCATCGCTTCAAAAGTAAATATTGGTGAGGAGATTGATAACGCTGGCGAGTTGAACAAACGCCGTTACTATGTAAATGCTGACGATGCTTTTGCCAATGGCGGGGAGTCGTTCAAAAAAAGGGTGCTGGTATCCCGTTCGTTACTGGGTTATACCGGTGATGATTCTATCCGGTTTACACAGGAACGCGTTCATCCGCCGCAATTACCGGCACAAACCGATCTGGGTTTAGGCGAATACAGTATATCCGGAACCATCCATTATAAAGAACAACCCATAGCAGGAGTACTGGTTCGATTAAATATGATACTGCCGCAGGATAGTATCTATAGCGATGAAGAAACCACTTCAAGAGGAGCCACCACGCAAGCATCAGCTGCATACAAAAAGGTTTATGTGGTCAATACGGATAAAAAACGCCAGCTGCAATCATTAACCGCCTTTGCCCGTACCGATGCCGAAGGGCATTACGCGTTTAAAAACTTGCCCACAGGCAAAGCTTTTGAAGTACTGCCACTGCAGCCGGGTTTTGAATTTGGCCGCTCGCAGGGTGTAGTAGAGTTGAATAAAGATAAAACGCTTAATTTCATACAGGCACCGCACACTATAAAACTATTATCCACCCGTGATTTTAATATCCTGAAAAAAGAAGGTGCATTCATCGTTCGTACCCATGAGGAATTTAATGAATGGTACTGGATTATTGTAGGAAGTTTTCTTGCAGGGTTCCTGATCGTACATTTGTTACTCAGCAGTCGTTACCCGCAAGCCGATCAGTTGATATTGCCGCTGGTCATGCTGCTCACGGGTATTTCTATACTCACGCTATTGAGTTTACAAGACCCCTTGCGCGACCGCTTTTTAGCTAAGGATACCTTAATGTATTTAGGTATCGGTGTGGGTGGTATCTGCATTATGCAGTTCTTTAACCTGCGCCGCTTTAATGCCGATTCTACCTTGTACAGGTTGTTGTTTTTTAAAGGTGCCCGCAGTGCGGCCAATGGCTGGCCCTGGGCTTTGGTGGCTATGGCCTTATTATTCGGTACTATTTTATTTGGTACCGGGCCCGAAGGAAGCGGGGTAAAGGTGAACCTGTTGGGGGTGCAGCCCAGCGAGATCGTGAAATACCTGATCATGATATTCCTGGCAGGCTTTTTTGCTGCTAATGAGAAGTTTATCAGTCAGTACGCCAGTTGGGGTAAACGCTGGTCGTTCTTTTCTTTTGCGCTCATCGCTACGGTGATTACCTTGTTATTGTTTTTGGTACTGGGCGATTTAGGTCCGGCTATGGTGATCTGTTTTACCTTTATTATCCTGTTCTCTTTTTCGCGCGGCGATTTTATGCACATGGCCGCTTATGTGATATTGTTTGTACTGGCCACCTGGTTTTTTGATAATGTTTGGATCAGCGCGGCCATTACCTTTGGCGTATGGGGTATTGTAGCATTCCTGAAGCCCCGTTTGCTTAGCGAGTCGGCCTTTATGGCTTTGATCGTGATCACCGCGTTTTTAACTATCGATAAAATACCCGGTTTAGATAAGATCATCCCCGGCCCGGTAGAACGTTTGGTTGAACGTAAAGCCATCTGGCAGGATCCCTGGAACAATGAAGTGTATGGCGGCGACCAGGTAGCTAACGGACTTTGGGCCATGGCCAGCGGTGGCTTAAGCGGTACAGGCGTGGGGCAGGGTTTTGCCAAAACCATTCCCGAGGCGCATACCGATATGATTTTGCCATCCATCGGCGAGGAATTTGGCTGGGCGGGCATGGCAGCTATATTCATCTTGTTTTTGCTTTATCTGCATCGCTCCATCATCATAGGTCGGCAAACAGGTACGCCGCTGTTGTTTTATCTCAGCGCGGGTATCGGTGTTTGTAGTTTTGTGCAGTTTATACTCATTGCAGGTGGGTCCATCGGGGCGCTGCCCTTATCCGGCGTATCATTGCCGTTCGAAAGTTATGGTGGTTCGTCATTGGTGATCAATATGGTGGCGGCAGGTTTTCTGTTATCCGTATCTTCTGTAAAAGGGACGCAGGTACAAATGAGTTTTATTACCAAGCAGCAGGACAAAAACCTGGTACCCGCCCTCGCTGCTGCTTTGGCCGCTGTGGTATTGCTTACTTTAAATGTATCGCGCTATAGCGCCGATAATAAACATTGGGTGGTAAAACCGGCTTTGGTGGCCGATAAAAGTGGTCTGCGGATGTTTAGCTACAATCCGCGTATCGCCATATTGATGAATAAGCTGCAGGCGGGCTCATTGCTCGATCGTAACGGACTGATTCTGGCTACCAGCAAACCAGAACTCATAGAGAAGCAAAAAGAAAAACTGGCTGCTACCGGCATCATGCATTATGACCTGGATTCGGCTATGCATAAGCGTTTGGAGCGGTATTATCCTTTCGAAGAGAACATGTTCTTCTGGACAGGCGACGAAAATACCGGCGTATTCAACGGCAGCACCAACGGCTACTTTGCCGAGTATGAACACGCAGCCGAATTGCGTGGGTTTAAAATGCCGATAACCAGCTACAACGTTAAAGCATCCCGTTATCAGGAAGACCGCTTTTTACCCCGTGGAATGAAAGAGATGACGGTGAGCAAACGTGATTACAGCGCGTTAGCGCCATTGCTGTTAGCCGACATTAACGGCCCGGAGATAGCCGCCTTTAAAAACAAGAACCGTGATGTGCAATTGACGGTAGATGCCGAATTACAAACCGGTATACAACAAGCCATAGCGGCCGATACATCCTTACAAGACAATCGCGTATCCGTAGTAATTATGGAGGCCAATACTGGCGATGTGCTGACTTCTGCGGTGTATCCATTACCTCCCGTGCATAATTGGGATCAGCTTACCATGCCGCAGGCCGATCAGAATAAACTGGCTACCTGGATGACCACTACCGACCTGGGTTTTACCTATGCTTCGCAGCCTGGATCGACAGCTAAGGTGCTCACGGCCATGTCTGCATTTAATAAGCTGGGTATTGGCGCTGCCGATGTGGTGTATCACGTAAGTACCGAAGAACGCATTCGGACAAAAGGTATCGAACCCGATGAAACCGGGATGATCACCATGGCAAGGGCCATTGCAAAATCAAACAACGTGTATTTTATCAAACTGGCCAATCAGCAGCATCTGGAAGAGTACATGGGTAACTTGTATTTAAAAACGGGTATGTTTTTGCATGGTGTAGGCGGCTACTATTATAACAAACCACCCGAAAATGCCGATCAGGAAGAAAAATGGCGTAACCTGTGGCGTAAAACCGAGTTTAATACCAAACCACGGTACGATCCTAACAATATCCATAAAACCAGGGCAAAAGGTATCTCGGGTATGGCCTGGGGACAAGGCGAACTGATCGCGACCCCGGCTGCTGTAGCCAGACTTATATCCGGCGTAGCTAATGAGGGGATGCTGCATCCTAACCGCTTTGTTCTCAAGATTAACGATACGGCAATTGCGGTAAAGCCCGCCTTTAAACTGGCTGAAAAACCGGAATATGCGGCTTTGCTGAAACAATACATGATAGCGCAAAGTGCACCAAAAGTACCTATATTGCATATAGCGGTGGCTGGTAAAAGCGGGACGCCCGAGCGGATTGTGAAAAATAAAAGTGTGAACGATGGCTGGTATGTATTTTTCGCCCCCGAAGCCAAAGGCACCGGGAACATGGTGGTTTGTATTCGCATCGAATCCACCCGTGGCTCGTCAGACGCGGTGCGGCTGGCCGGAAATCACATCATCCCGCTGTTATTGAAAAAGGGTTATATGAAAAGTTTTGATCCCGAAAAAGTGGTGATTCACGAAAAAGAGGAAGCACCTGAGGACATAAATTTTCCTGTGGATACCACGCAGTAGTGAAGTAAGGATTTTTGGAACAAGGAGCAAGGATTTTGACTGCAAAGAACAAGTACTTGGAAAAAGCGTTTCTTTTAGAAACTGTCGACGAGGACTATTCATTGCCGTTGACTTTAGTCAACGGTAAAAGAAAGTACTAAGGCAGGCTTTAGCCTAATTATCCCAGTGGTACTTTGGCTAAAGCCCCATGATTTTCATTTATTATTCCGTTGACTAAAGTCAACGGCAATGATCTTATAGGATATATAAGTAATCTAAACCAGATTTAGACACAGGTTCTTAGAATTTAGAGTTTAGTTTTTAGAGTTTAGAATTTAGTTTTTAGAATTTTACCAAACATGTCATTTAAATTATTCAGAAATAAGGGCGAAAAGCCAGACTGGGATGTAAAAAGCCTGCGCGATACCCTTTTGCGTTTTATCAAAGAAGCATTACAAAAAATAGAAGGCGGTGAAGGTGGTCATATAAAGGAATTGCTGCTTTATATAGCTGCCAATCCCGAAGATAAACATCTGTATGAAGGTGCGGTTTATGTACACGATAAAGAAAAGTTCAGGAACGAGGTACAAAAAATAGCCGATGATTATGCGCTTGACTTACCATCCGACTGGACAATGGAGGTAGAATTTGTTGATGAGCTACCACCTGAAGCAAGCCCAATCCCTGACCTGGACGCAGCATTCCTGATGCACACCCGCAGACAAGTATTGCACAATGCCTCATCAGCTGTAGCCTATATCCGGATATTGAATGGGGAAGCCGAGCAGGAGGAATATGTGATCAAAGCTACAGACGATAAAATAAACATTGGCCGCGATAAAAAAGCGGTTACTGACAACGGATCGTTCCGTTTAAATAAATTGGTTTTTCCGGCTGATAGCAAAGATGAAAGTAATAAATTCATCAGCCGCCAACATGCGCATATTGAGTGGAATAAAGACTCAGAGTGCTTTATGATATTTGCTGATGAAGGTGGCGTACCACCACGCAACAAAACCAAGATCCATATTGCTGCCGATGGCAAGATGATCAAGCTGAACTCCACGCAGATCGGTCATCCCATGAGTGAAGGCGACCAGGTGATCCTGGGTGAATCGGCGGTATTTCTGTTCAGTACTAAGGCGGAGGGGTAGATGGCTTACTTATTTTTATACTGGCCGGGCCTGGAAAGTCGATGGTTTTAGCCCGTATAAATATGATATCATCGGTGCATTGGTGACTTTGACTGGTGCTTGTATTATTATTTATATGCCCAGGAACGCAGTGTAGGTTAATCTGAGTATATTAGCGTTAAGAAAAACCTAAACCGATGAAACTGCTCATCATACTGATTTTTATATCAACCTTTATAACGGCCTGTAATTTTAAAAAAAATGATATCAGCAAGTCCGAAGCAGATCAGCCATGGAACGAACTTACTATTATCGATGATCATAGAATAGTAACTACAATAAATAATGATAATGACTCTTCAATAGTTAGAATTTATCATACCGGTTCAATTTTCACACCTCGCCCCAAAAAATTAGTTATCGATACCTTAAAAGCATGGTTTACTAAATCTGAAAAGGATACACTTGCTTATTTAACTAAAGAAATAATTTTGAATCCTATCAGTACGACAAATTATTGCACCGAATTTGTAGGTTCAGTTGAAATGAAGATTTCTTATGGACAATTTAAACTAAGTGGGGAATATGATTCGGTATGTGACTGGACTATATTGTCCGATCGGACAAAGAAACTGAATAGTATTCTTCAAAGACAATTGAAAACGTTAAAAGTAAAACAAGAATAAAAGGAAGCTCATGATCTAACAATATAAAATATTTTTATCCTTGCTCCAAAAATCCGCTGTTCGAAGTCTCTGACTTCGGACGATTATGCATGTAGTCTTTAGACTACATGAACGGAATTTATGATCAATGTAGTTGCAAACTACAATCATACAGGTTCGAAGTCAGAGACTTCGAACAGCGCATAAATATCTTAATCTTTGTCCCCTCAATCCTTATTCCCAAAAGCTCCTCACATTTCTTATCCTACATCAAGTGTAACCCATATTTTGTGGGGTAACTTTGAATCATCAATTAAAACAATTATTAATTTTTGATCACGAAAGGAAAACAATGGAAAATACAATAAACGGCATCCACCACATTACTGCTATTGCAGGTAACGCCAAAAAGAACTACGACTTTTATACCCGTGTTTTGGGTTTAAGGCTGGTTAAAAAAACAGTGAATTTTGATGACCCGCAAACCTATCACTTGTATTATGGCGATAAATTTGGTACCCCTGGCACTATCCTTACCTTTTTTCCATGGGAAGGGATTACCGCAGGCAGGAGAGGTGCACGTCAGGCTACAGAAATTGGCTACAGCGTACCCGAAGGCAGTTTAGATTTTTGGTTAAAAAGGTTGGAGGCCAATAATGTACTGTATAACAAACCCGCCGAAAAATTTGGCGAGCAATACCTTACCTTATTGGATCCGGACGGTTTAAAGCTTGAACTGATAGTACCCAAAACAGCCGATAACAGGCTGCCCTGGGAAACAGCAGAGGTGAAAGCCGAAAATGCTACCCGTGGTTTCCACAACATTACCATCACGACCAATAAAATGGATGCTACCGCTAAAATATTAACCGATGTTTTTGGTTATAAATTATTGGAGCAGCATGTAAACCGTTTCCGTTTTGTGACTGATGCGGTAGATAACGCGGCCATAGTTGATCTGGTTGAAGTAGCCGGAGAAGTAGCAGGCCATGTAGCAGGTGGCTCCGTACACCACGTAGCGTTTCGGGTTAAAAACGAGGAGATATTGATGCAATACCGCGAAAAGATAGCTGCGCTGGGTTTACATATTACTGATAAGATTGACAGGAACTACTTTTACTCGCTGTATTTCCGCGAACCGGGTGGCGTATTGTTTGAACTGGCTACTGATAATCCGGGTTTTTCTGTTGATGAACCGGTTGATCAATTAGGCAGTGGTTTAAAACTACCTGCACAGTACGAGAATATACGCGAAGATCTGGAAAAATCCTTACCTTCATTAATATAAAATCATGTATACGCATCATAAACAGATAGTTACAGCGGGGGCACCTGCTGGTCAGGCCAAAAAAGCCATGATTATGGTGCACGGGCGCGGAGCATCGGCAGTAAGTATCCTTACCTTGAAAGATCACCTGCAACTGGATGGTTATGCCATTTTTGCACCGCAGGCTACCGAGCACAGTTGGTACCCTTATAGCTTTATGGCGCCGGTGAGTAATAATCAGCCGGCACTGGATTCAGCGCTGGAAGTGATCGGTAGCTTGGTGGAGGATATCAAAGAGCAAGGCATCACACAGGAAAATATTTACTTCCTCGGTTTTTCGCAGGGGGCATGTTTAACGCTGGAGTATGTAACCCGCAATGCCGGTAGATATGGCGGTGTGATAGCTTTTACCGGAGGATTGATAGGTGAAAAGCTGATGAGTGAAAATTATAAAGGTGATTTTGACCAGACCCCTTTATTAATTACCACTGGCGATCCTGATCCGCATGTACCTGTAAGCCGGGTGAACGAAACCGTGAGCCTGCTCAAAAAGCTTAACGCTAATGTTACCCTGAAAATATATAAGGGCCGCCAGCATACAGTAACCACCGAAGAACTGGCTTTAGCTAATGGTATATTATCATAACTATATCTCCAATAAGTAACATAAAAAGGGCAGCTGAAAAGTGGCCCTTTTTATTTGGGATATTTATTTAACTAAATTTAAAATTTAGTTTTTAACACAATCTATCCGAATGAAATCATCTTACCAGAGCATTAAGGTATCTGCGCATTTACATTGCAAGCATTTTGCTGTTATATCTTTTAAAGTACTTAGCAGATCAGGTTTTCCGTAGTTTCAATTGGTTCATTTTTTTCCATTAAGCAGGCACCCTGCACGGTTGCTCCAATAACTACACCTGCCGATAACAGTACCAGGTTTTTGATGATGTACTGGCCTAACAAAGTAGGGACAAAGATATTGACGGTCCAGGTGTCATGCAGAAAAAAGAATAAAGGCAACATGGTTCCCGCCATTTGAAAATAAAGCAATAATAGCGTAAAGCTAAGCCATCGTTTACAAATGAGTCCTAAGCCTATAGTACACTCCCAACAAGCAAGTACAGGTAAAGCCACAATGGGCTTAACCAAACCAAAGGTTAATTTATAAATAGTTTTCCCCGCAATTACTTCGGCGGCACTTAATCCGTGGAAAAATTTGATGGCCCCAAACCAGATAAAAACAATCCCTAAAGAAACCCGCAATATGTTAAGTCCGTTTTTTACCTTCCATTTAACCATCGTACTCTCTGTGGTTATTGCAAAATTAATGAACCTGCGTATCATAAAAGGAAGTTTAGATAGATATGTATTCAGATGTATACCCCAGATACGGAAAAAACACCCACACAGGTTTTCGATTTCAGGAAATAACCTACACCTGTGTTGTTTATAGATATAAGGTTTTAATTGAGTATATCTTTTAGTGAAATCAATCTACATGAGCCTGTTTATTTCACTAATAAATTTGCTTCCTCTGTAATTTGAATTAAGTTAAACTTAAATTTATTTCAATTTAATACAACCAATTCCCTGATATTTTGTTGGACCTATAACTGTTTGTTATACAGGTTATTTAAAGACTTACCAGTCGAATCGATCTTATTATCATTTAATATGATAAGCTATCAGAGCCGGCATTATATATCACCATAAACCAAACCGAAGTATAAACTATGAGCAAACACCGACAAAACCCGTAGCGCTGTAATGAAGCGCTTATCCTCAAAAAGCGGAGTAAGCAGCACTCCCGAACAGAAAATCAACCTGCTGAGTTCATTAACCGATACATTAACCAAACACAACCAAGGTATGCAATTAAACTTTACGAGTAGGGTATTACATGCGCCCAGGACATCAGCCTCAAAACTATTTTTAATTTTAAAATTAACAGGTTTATTACTCATGGCCGGCTGTTTACAGCTTAGGGCTAAAAATTTCACGAAGACCGGCACTGAACCCATAACCATAACAGGCCAGGTAAAGGATGCTCAGGGACAGCCCCTGCCGGGTGTAAACGTAAAAATAAAGGGGACAAACATAGGAGCCACCACCGGCGTCGACGGTAAATTTAGTTTACAGGCCGATGATAATGCGGTATTGGTATTTACGTTTGTGGGCTTTAAACCCAAAGAAGAACCGGTAAATAAGCGCACTACCATTAACATTGTACTGGACGATGATAAAACCCAGTTGAACGAAGTGGTGGTAGTAGGTTACGGTAACCAGGAGCGAAAAGATGTAACAGGTGCCGTTGGAACGGTTAAAATGTCCAACATCAAGGAGATCAAAGCGGCCAGCGTTGATCTGAAACTGGCAGGGCAATTGGCTGGTGTAACCGTGAACCAGGTAACCGGTACCCCGGGTGGTGGTGTATCTGTTAACATTCGTGGCGCAGGCTCGGTAGGGGCCGGTGACGATCCGCTGTATGTGATCGACGGTTTTCCGATCTCTCCGGGGTTTGACCAGTATTCCAATCCGCTCAGTACCATTAACCCAGATGATATCGAGAACATCAGCGTACTAAAAGACGCGGCTTCTACAGCCATATATGGTTCACGTGGTGCAAATGGTGTGATACTGATTACCACCAAAAGAGCTAAAAAGGGTGAATCGACGGTTACCGTGAATACATCTACCGGCATTCAAACCATATTGCCAAAAACAAAGCTTAAAATGATGACGGCTTCTCAATTCGCGCAATGGCGTACGGAGGCTATACAGGATGCCAATAAAGTTAATGGTACTGATAATCCTATACCCGATGAGTACAAGAATCCGGCATCACTGGGTAAAGGTACCGATTGGTTTGATGCCGTTACCCGTGTGGCTCCAATGCAAAATTATGATGTTACCATTGCCAATGGCACCGATAAGATAAGATCATTATTTTCATTGGGTTATTTTGATCAGCAGGGTACGGTGCTCAATACTGGTTTTAAAAGGTACTCCTTAAAAGCCAATATGGATGCCAATGTATTTAAAAATGTGACTGTAGGCCTGAGTGTTGCACCAAGCTATAGCTTAAGGAACTTGCAGGAAACTGATGGTCATTTCCTTTCGGCCGTATTAAGTCAGGCTTACCTGGAAAGCCCTCTGGTACCCGTAAAACAGCCCGACGGCTCTTATACCAATGTGGTAGGTTCGCCCGGTACCTTCCAGAATGCTAACCCGGTAAGCGAACTGGTGAACACCACCAATAAGCGTAATGAATTCCGCGGCCTTGCCAATACTTATGTAGAGTGGCAGCTCATCCCTGGATTAACCTTAAGGTCGACTTTTGGAGTTGATTATCAGACTAAGTCGCAGGATTATTTTAGACCATCTTTCCTGGGGGGATTTAACAACCCCAATAAAACCGGGAATGAGCAAAAGGCTATAGGCTCCACCACATCGGCCAGCTCACTTAACTGGCTTAATGAAAACACTGTTAACTATAAAAAAACATGGGGTAATCATACTTTAACCGTATTGGGCGATTATTCTATACAGCAGGAAACCATTCATAACAGGTATACTTTCGCAACGGGTTATCCCGATGATGTTGTTCAGTCGGTAGGTGCAGGAACCATCATAACAGCGCCCTTAGATAATAATTTTGACGAAGAATGGCGTTTGTTATCGTTGATAGGGAGGGTAAATTATGCTTACAAAGATAAATACTTATTAAGCGCGTCTATCCGCCGTGATGGTTCATCAAGGTTTGCACCCGGGCACAGATGGGGTACCTTCCCATCTGTATCAGGTGGCTGGCGCATATCCGACGAATCATTTTTTCCTAAAACATCATTTATCGATCAGCTAAAATTCACAGCCAGTTACGGGCTTGCGGGGAATAACAATGTGGCCAATTATGATTACATAGCAAGGGTTAGCCAGGACAATTATACATTTGATGGCACTCTTGCCCCCGGCGCCTCAGTAACAGAGCAGTTAGGTAATACCGAGCTTGGATGGGAAACTACAAAACAGTTGGATATAGGTATGGATCTGTCGTTGCTCAAAGGTCGTATTTATTTAATTGCCGAATACTACAACCGTTATACGCAAAATATGTTGCAATTTATTCCTGTTCCAATAGCATCGGGCTATGCAAACGCGCTTACAAACGTTGGTAATGTGCGTAACCGGGGATGGGAATTTACGCTAACCACAAAAAATATTATTGGTAGCGGGTTTAATTGGTCAACCGATCTTAACATATCTTTTAACCGCAATAAAGTGCTCGATCTGGGTACCACACCACAAATATACGATGCTCCCCCAAATGATAACCCCACCAGTATCACTAAAGTAGGCTTGCCCTTAGGTCAGTTTTACGGTTATATTTTTGAAGGTATATTCCAAAGTCAGGCCGATCTGGATAAATATCCGCATTTTGACGGAGAGCAGGTAGGCAACATCAGGTATAAAGATGTTAACGGCGATGGGGTAATTGACGGTAATGACCAAACTGTTGTAGGTAACCCCTGGCCTAAATTTACCTTTGGTTTCAATAACCATTTCTCCTATAAACACTTTGATATGAACATCATCTCGGCTGGTTCGGTAGGCGGGCATGTGTTTGATATGTATAAACAATTTACCACCAACCTCGACGGCGTTTTTAATGTAGAGCAGTCTGTCATACAACGGTGGCGCTCTCCAAGCCAGCCCGGAGCAGGTTTGTTACCAACAACGGTATCCAATACCGGTTACGCACGTGATAATTATCCTTCGTACTGGGTTGAAAACAATTCCTACCTCATGGTTAAAAATATCGACCTCGGATACAACTTTAAAACCAAATTCAGTAAAAACTTCAGGGTTTATTTCAGTGCGCAAAACGCTATCCTGATCACCGGTTATAAAGGTGGTAACCCCGAAGTGGGCATTGAAGGGCAGTTGGGCAATCGTTCCCTTTCTCCTAATATCAATTTCACAGGTTACCCTGTTTCTGCTGTTTATACAGTAGGCTGTAATGTGACTTTTTAGAGGGCTCCCGGGGTAAGGATCTTTAGAGTAAAGAGTAAGGATTTTTAAACCTTGAACAAACCAATAAACGGATGAACTAATAATTGAAAACATGAAAAAATACACATATATATTGCTGATAATCACTGTGTCTGTAATAGCCGGTTGTAAAAAGGATTATCTAAGTCTTCAGCCTACCAGTACACAAAACACAGAGAATTTTTATAAAACCCCGGTGCAATTTACACAAGCGATTAATTCGGCTTATGCGCCCTTACAGGGTTTGTATAACGGCTCGTTTTGGGCATTGGGCGAAATGCGGTCAGACAATACGTCTTATGAATTTAATCCCAATGATCGTTCGGGTACCAACAAAGAAGAGATAGACGAATTCAGGGATATCAATACCAACGATATGGTTAATGCATTTTTAGTATCCAGCTATACAGGTATAGGCAGATGCAATGTTATTCTGGATCGTTTACCGGCGGCTAAACTGAATACTGCCTTTACTGATACTATTGCAGGGCAAGCCTATTTTTTACGGGCCTTTAATTATTTTAACATTGTGCGGATGTTTGGTCGGGTTCCTTTGGTGCTTAAAGAAGTGAGCTCTGTAAGCGAGGCTTTTAAAGTAGCAACCAAAGCCGATGTAGAAGCAGTATACACGGCCATTATTGCCGATGCCCAGGCCGCTATCACTAATTTGCCGGTTCAGTATACAGGCGATGGGAACAAAGGCCGGGTAACAAAAGGTACTGCCCAAACTATGCTTGCAGAGGTATATATGACACAGAAAAAATTCGACCTGGCTATCCCGTTGCTGCGCAGTGTAATATCATCAAATGTTTACCACTTAAACGCTAACTACGCGGATAATTTTGATATGAGTAAAGAGAACGGTCCCGAATCTATATTTGAGATCCAGTATATTGAAGGTCCTAATGGCTTGGGCAGCGATTTTATTGACACATTTGTTCCCTGGGATGTACCTGACGATTCCGTAACCGGCTGGAATATTCCGCACAGCGCGCAAAATGGCTGGAACATACCCACCCAGGATCTGTTGGATGCGTATGAGCCGGGTGATAAAAGAAAGGCAGCCTCAATTGATACATCCTTTACATCAGATGAGTATGGCGTGATTATGCCTTTTATAAAAAAATACCAGAGTAAAGCCGCCGTTAAAGGAATAACCGGTAATAACTTTCCGGTGTACCGTTATGCCGATGTTTACCTCATGTTGGCAGAGTGTTTGAACGAACAGGGCTTTGCCGGTGGTGGCGACTCGTTTAAATACTTGAACCTGGTGAGGGAACGCGCGGGTTTGCCAGATAAAAGTGCAGGTAATACCAAACCCGAACTGAACGTAGCCAGCCAGGAAGATTTTAGGGCAGCGGTGGCACATGAAAGACAGATTGAGTTATGCTTTGAAAATCATCGCTGGTTTGATCTTTTGCGTTCCGGAAAAGCAACAGCTGTAATGACGGCTCATGGTGCCAGGGAAAAAGCAATTAAAAAGGATCTGTGGGTAATTAATCCGGCTGCTTATACCAATGTTAAATTGTTGTTCCCTTATCCGTTAAGTCAGGGGAATTTGGAGCATTAAAAAAGAGTCAAGATATTAGAATCAAGAATCAGAAAGGTAAATTGGAGTCAAAATATTTGATATAAGAATCAAGAAAGCATAAATTACAAGTAGGTTTTTGTCTTGATTCTTGTATCTTGATTCCTGACTCTCATACTTGTAACATCATATTTACTTTTGAGATTAAAAAATATGATATATATACAAACAAAAACTGTTCTTAAGCTATATTTAGTAGCATGAATTACATAGCCCAAACAGGTGTGCTTAAAAAGGCATATCTGAGTATCGTAATATTGTTTTTTATTTGCCGCCAGGGTTTTGCACAGGCTCAAAATGTGCCTGTTAATTTTAAGGTTGATAATTTGATATGTGAATATAAAGTTAACCCTATAGCAGTCGACGCAGCCAACCCGCGCCTGAGCTGGAAACTGATAACACAAGATCGTAACATACAGCAAACTTATTATGAGATACGGGTAGGTACAAACGCGGTATCGCTGACCAAAGGACAAAATCTGATCTGGACCTCGGGTAAGGTCCCGTCAGATGAGTCGGCGCATGTATATTACGGTGGGCCGATGCTTACCTCGCGCGAAAAGTGTTACTGGCAGGTACGGGTATGGAACAATAAAAACCAGGTAAGCCCCTGGAGCATGGTCAACTTTTGGAAGATGGGTTTGCTGAAACAGGAAGACTGGTCGGCCAAATGGATCCAGGATAATTACGTGTCTGATACCACCGGCGGTCCCAGCCCCATGTTCCGCAAAGCATTTAAACTTGATCATAAAATACGCGCGGCCCATTTATATATCACTGCCCATGGCGTATTTGAGGCCCAGATCAACGGCAAAAGGGTTGGGAATGATTACTTCGCGCCCGGCTGGACAAGCTATAACAAGCGCCTGCAATACCAGGTATATGATGTTACTTCGCTGCTTAAAAGGGGCGATAATGCAACCGGCGTAACCATTGGCGATGGCTGGTACAGGGGCTATACTTATAATCGTAAAAAGAATGTCTACGGCAAAAAACTGGCCCTGCTATATCAGCTGGAGATAGTTTATACCAACGGCAAACGCGAGGTGATCTCCTCAGACAAAAGCTGGAAGGTAGCCTATGGGCCCATCCGCTCGTCTTCATTTTTTGATGGTGAGGTGTATGATGCCCGTAAGGAAAAGAACGGATGGACGGACCCCCTGTATAAGGATGCCACCTGGGATACCGTAAAAACAGACGAAAGCATCAAAAGCAATTTGATCACTACTATTGGTCCAACGGTAAAAAAACATGAGAAATTTTTACCGCTAAAAGTATTCACCACCCCGGCCGGCGAACGGGTGATCGACTTTGGACAAAACCTGGTAGGTTGGGTACAATTTAAGCTGAAAGCCAAAACAGGCGATACCATTCACCTTTTCCACGCTGAAGTGCTTGATCAGAAAGGTAATTTTTATACCAAAAATCTGCGTACCGCCAAACAAGAGATCACCTACATATTTAAAAGCGATAGCGCAGAAAGCTATGAGCCCCATTTTACCTTTCAGGGCTTCCGTTATATGAAAGTAGTGGGCTATGCCGGGCCGCTTGATTCAACCAACATTGCCGCATACGCGGTATATTCTGATATGGCGCAAACGGGTAAATTCTCTACCTCCAACCCCCTCATTAATCAGCTACAGCATAATATACAGTGGGGGCAAAAAGGTAATTTTGTTGATGTGCCTACCGATTGCCCGCAACGGGATGAGCGTATGGGCTGGACCGGCGATGCGCAGGCCTTTTGCCGTACCGCTACTTTTAATATGGATGTGGCCGGTTTTTTTACCAAGTGGTTAAAAGATCTTTCCGCCGATCAGCATAAAGATGGCGCGGTACCCTATGTGATCCCAAACGTGCTGGATAGTGTTTCATCAGCCGCCTCAGGCTGGAGCGATGTGGCTACCATTGCACCCTGGACTATTTACCTGGCCTATGGCGATAAACAGGTATTGCAGCAGCAATATGAAAGTATGAAGGCATGGGTGGGATATATCCAACTCCATAGTCGTAATTATCTTTGGGATACGGGTAACCACTTTGGCGACTGGCTCTTCTACGCCGGAACTAATTATGAGGATGGCGCCGCCCTGACCGATAAAAATTTGATAGCACAGGCATTTTACGCTTACTCTACCCAGTTGCTCATCAATGCGGCCAAAATTTTGCACCGGGGCGATGATGTGCAGAAATACACCCAACTGTTGTACAATATCAAAAAAGCCTTCCAGAGCGAGTACGTGACGCCCAATGGCCGCATGATATCGGGTACGCAAACCTCCTATGTATTAGCCTTGAACTTTGACTTGCTGCCCGAAAATTTACGTGAATCAGCGGCAAAAAGGTTAGTGAACAATATCCAGGATTACGACGAGCATATCACCACTGGCTTTTTGGGTACACCCTATATTTGTCATGTATTGAGCCGTTTTGGGCATACCGATATTGCTTACGACCTGCTGATGAAAGAATCGTACCCATCGTGGCTGTACCCGGTGAAGCATGGGGCCACCACCATTTGGGAACGCTGGGACGGCATCAAGCCCGATGGTAGTTTTGAAGACCCCGAAATGAACTCCTTCAACCATTACGCTTACGGCGCCATTGGCGATTGGATGTATCGCGTGATAGCAGGTATAAATACCGACGAAAATTCGCCGGGCTTTCATAGGATCATCATCTCGCCGCACCCGGGTGGCAAACTGACCAGCGCCCAGGCCGAACTGGAAACTTTGTATGGTAAAGTAAAATCGGCATGGAGTATTGATAATGGTATATTTACATTGGATGTTATTGTGCCGCCCAATGCCACTGCCGAGATCGTGCTGCCATCAGTAACCGATCAGATCACAGAAAATGGCCTTGATATCAATACCGAAAAGGAAATAACCGGTATCCAAAAAATAGGCAATGATGAGCATTTGAATATTGGCTCGGGTACATACCATTTTGTGTATACGCTAAAAACGTTTGGCAAACACGTTAACTAAGAAGAAGTAATTGGGTTTACATAGTTTATCCATTGTGTCATTAAATAAGGGTTTAGTGATTAAAAAAATGATAAAAAAACAGAATTTAAGGCAAGGACTGTGCGATTCTCCTCTCGAGAGTAATAGCCCATGAAAAGGTGGCGTTTAAACTTACAAGGTTAAAAACAAGTCGCATAGCCTACTCACCCGGTCTACGCTTCGCTGGACCACCCTCTCTGCGGCTTTGCCGCAAAGAGGGTAAAGAAAGAAAAACCCCTCTATGCGCGAAGCGTAGAGAGGGGTGACGAGCGCAGCGATGTCGGGGTGAGTCGATAGGTGCCTAATTTTCGCCTTATGCCTCTTCATGGGCTATTACTATCTCAAGAGGGGGAGTTGCATAACGATAACATTTTCAAGAAGATAATAGTTATCTGTTTTAAACAGATGTTAAGGTTTTTTGATCAACAAAGGATAAAACTATGGCAAACACCATCGTTGGCGATAAAGCCACCAGTATCAGTCGCCCGCGCTTGCTTTCGCTCGATTTTTTTCGGGGATTTACCGTGGCTGCTATGATACTGGTGAATGATCCCGGCGACTGGGGCCATATTTACTGGCCGCTGGAACATTCTAAATGGAACGGCTGCACACCGACGGACCTGGTTTTTCCTTTCTTTTTATTTATGGTGGGCGTATCTATAGTTTATGCCATGCAGGCCAAAAAAACAGATGCAACTGGTCATCCCAGGCTGATGTTATCCATCCTTCGCCGTACCCTTATTATTGTATTGCTGGGGATCTGTTTACCGCTTATCGGCGATTTTCAGTTCAGCCATTTGCGTTTCCCCGGTGTATTGCAGCGCATTGGTATTGTTTTTGGTATTACGGCTGTGCTGTACATTAAAACCAATACCCGCACACAGATATCCATTGCCCCGGCTTGCTTAATTGGCTATTACCTGCTCATGACTTTGGTTCCTGTACCCGGCTTTGGTCATGCCAACCTCAATCCCGAAACTAATCTGGGCGCCTGGGTTGATAGACTGGTATTTACGCCGAATCATCTTTGGGGCGCATCCAAAACCTGGGATCCGGAAGGTTTGCTGGGCATTATCCCCGCTATCGGCACCTGCCTCATCGGAGTACTTACCGGTACCTGGCTCAAAAGCGACAAACTGAAAACCGGCAGCCAGATACTCCGGTTGACAAACGCGGGAGCCTTGTTGGCTGTAGCCGGATTGCTCTGGAATACGTTTTTTCCCATCAATAAATCCTTATGGACAAGCTCCTTTGTATTGTTCACCGCGGGGTTGGCTATTATTATCCTTTCCATATCCTATTGGCTGATCGATGTAAAGGGTTATAAAAAACTGTTACCGCCCTTCCTTGCTTTTGGGCGTAATGCCATAGCGGCTTATGTGCTGGCCGATGTTATCCCGGCTGTGATAGCCATTATCCCGGTTATGGATAACGGGCACAAGACCAATATCTGGTCGTATATGTATTTTCATTTGCTCACGCCAAACTTTTCGCCCGAGAATGCCTCGCTCATATCGGCTATCTTTACCGTCATTATCATCTTTATACCGGTTTGGATATTGTATAAGAAAAACATCACGGTAAAAATTTAAACCTTTATTCCTTTATGATTCGTTTCAGCAAAATATACCTGCTTTTAATAATAACCTGTTTGGGCTTAGGTGTAAAAAAGTCGGTCGCGCAGATGCACATTATTCCGCAACCACTACACTTAACCACACAAAAAGGCAATTTTATATTGAACAGTAAAGCCGTTATCGGGGTTGATAAAGAAAGTGCCGCGGTGGGAAAATACTTGCAAGGCTACCTCGCTCAATATTATAAACTGCAATTAACCCTGAAAGTTTATACCCAGATTCCTCCATCAACAGCAATCAGATTGATCAGCAGCAACCTGAAGGGTACGGATGGCGCTTATGCCCTGAGTGTTACCGCCGGCAAAATAACCATATCGGGTAAAGGGGCGGGCATATTTTATGGGGTGCAATCACTTATACAATTGTTGCCCGGAGTTGCTGCTAAGCCCCTGCAAATACCCGTTTGTGCCATTAGCGACGAACCCCGCTTTCAATGGCGTGGACTGAGCCTGGATGTATGCCGCCACTTTTTTACGGTGGATGAGGTAAAGAAATACATAGATGTAATGGCGCATTATAAGCTGAATGTATTGCACTGGCATTTGACTGATGATGAGGGCTGGCGCATCCAGATAGATAAATATCCAAAGCTGACCGAAGTTGGTTCGAAAATAGCTTACTATGCCAAAGAAGGGAAGTTCCGAAAGCTGGATAACCTGGTAGATGGGGGTAACGATGGCTTTTATACCAAAGCCGAGATCCGCGACGTGATCAAATATGCACAGGACCGGTTTGTGACCATTTTGCCCGAGATTGAAATGCCCGGCCACAGCGAGGCCGCCATATTCGCCTATCCCGAATTGGGCTGTAAAGATTCTACAGGTGCCAAACACCGGGTACGTATGCTCGATCCCAGTGAATATACCTTTAAGTTTATGGAAGACGTGCTGACCGAGGTGATCGCCTTATTCCCTAATCAGTACGTACACATCGGTGGGGATGAAGCCGAAATGGCCGACTGGCTCAAAAGCCCAACAGCTGTTGCCCTGATGCGAAAAGAAGGCCTGAAGAACGAAAAGGAAGTACAAAGCTATTTTATTAAACGCATCGAGAAATTCCTGATCTCCAAAAATAAAAAACTGGTAGGCTGGGACGAGATCTTACAGGGTGGTTTGGCAGAGTCGGCAACAGTGATGAGCTGGCGGGGCGAAGAGGGGGGAATTGAAGCCGCACGTATGCACCATCATGTAGTAATGACACCGCTGCCTTATATGTACTTTGACGCGCCGCAGGCCAATGAGCAATTGGAACCCATAGGCTGGAATCCGCCGGTTACATGGCAGATGGTGTATAACTACGAACCGCAATCGAGCCAGTTGACGCCTGCCGAGACAGCCTATATTTTAGGTGCGCAAGGCAACATCTGGACAGAAAAAATACCCAATGCCCCGCATCTGGAGTATATGGTTTTCCCCCGTGCGCTGGCCGTTGCCGAACTGGCATGGAGCAGTAAAGAAAATAAGAACATCGACCGTTTTGAATATAAAATGAAACAGCAGTATCCTTATTTTAAACGCTGGAATCTGAACGCGCGCCTGCCTGATATTGTGGGCATTGACCATATCACCACCAATGCAGAGCGGTTTAAGCAAACCTTACAATACCCTTTATTGGGTGCGCAGATACGGTATTCGCTTAACGGCAAAATGCCCGATAGTACAGCCAAAGCAGTAGCGTTTCCCGTAAATATTGATGTTCCGCTGGAGGATAGTCTGGAGCTGAAAACTTATACCACCTGGAACCTGAACGCGCAGCACATATTGCAAAGTGCTACCATAAAACATGTAAAAATTAAACCACGGGTAGTTTATACAGCCGAACTGAAACCAGGTTTAGGCTATAAAATTTTCAAAGCCAAGGAAATCAATTATGCCAAACTGGAGGCTGTACCCCCGGTGGGCATGACCGTGATCTCAACTGCCACCCCGGCAATATTACCTGTAACTGATGGAGATTTGACCTGGGTTAAGTTTAACGGTCTGATTAAAATAGATACAGAGGGTGATTACGAATTGACATCGGGATTTGAGGTGAGCCCGACTTTAAATTTGGATAATGAATTGCTTATCAGAGGCGAAAAAAACAGGTATGTGGAACCGCAGAAGGCCTTGCTGCATCTTAAAAAAGGCTTTTACGAGTTTAGCGGCTATTATACCGCCACCGAAGCCAATAGCAAACAAATATTGTTTATGCTAAAGGATGCTGCCGGTAAATTGCTCGATCCGCAGAAATACCTTTTTCATTTATAGATCATATCAATATGATGCGAAAAAAATGGAGTTTAACAATAGCGGCATTTTTGATTATGTCCGCCGCCCGTGCCCAGGTTTATAAAGACCCGAAAGCCCCTGTGCCTGCCCGGGTCAAAGATCTGCTGGGCCGCATGACGCTGGAAGAAAAAGTAGGGCAAATGAGCATGAACTCCTTAAAAGGCTCATTGAGCAATCCTATTGCTTATGGCGTGTGCGAAAGCCCCTTTGTAACCATTAATGAAATAGCATCCTTATCCATCAAAGCCAAAAAATACGCCCGCGAAAAAACACGCTTGGGCATTCCACCCATACAAATAGGCGAGTGCCTGCACGGGCAGCTGGCAGCAGGGGCTACTATATTTCCACAGGCTATAGCGCAGGGCAGCAGCTGGAACCCGGCGCTCATTAAACAAATGGGTTCGGTTATCGCTTACGAAGCATCTTCATCAGGAGTTGACCAGGCGTTGTCGCCCTTGTTTGATTTGATCCGTGACCCTCGTTTTGGCAGGGTAGAGGAGTGTTACGCCGAGGATCCTTACCTGGTAGGTCAATTGGGAACCGCTTTTGTAACCGGTATGCAGGGCGATGCTGAGCAAAGCCTGATGGGCATAGGAAAAGATAAGGTGATGTGTACTGCCAAACATTTTGCTGCTTACAGTATCCCGGTGGCGGGTATTAATTTGGGGCCTGCCTCCATTGGTGAGCGCGAACTCCGGTCGATATTCCTGCCGCCTTTCCGCGATGCGGTGCAAAAAGCCAACATCTATTCGGTGATGCCATCCTACAATGAAATGGACGGCATACCTGCCCATTCCAACCGGTTTTTATTGGAGCAGGTATTGCGCAAGGAGTGGGGTTTTAAGGGTTATGTATTCTCTGATTATGAGGGTTTGAAAATGTTATACAGCTTTCAGCGCACAGCCAAAGACGCAGAAGCCGCCGCCCCCATGGCCATCAAAGCCGGTGTCGACCTGGAAGCGCCCAGTCCGGATGTATATAGTAAACTGATAGAACTGGTAAAAGTCGGTAAGGTAAAGGAATCACAGATAGATACCGCCGTGGCCCGCATCCTTACTGCCAAATTTAAGGCCGGTTTGTTTGAGAAACCTTTGGTGGATACCCTGCAGCTTAAAAAACGCGTGCATACCCCGGCGCATGTGGCCCTGTCGCAGCAAATAGCCGAGGAATCTATTATCCTGCTTAAAAACGACCAGCAATTGTTGCCCCTAAATATCAATAGATTGAAGTCGCTGGCGGTGGTCGGCCCCAACGCCAACCAGGTACAATACGGCGATTATAGTTCCACCCGTGATAACCGATCCGGTACTACCGTATTGGATGGTATTAAACAACTGGTGGGTAATAAAATAAAGATCAATTATGCCAAAGGCAGTACGCTGTCTGGTCAGGATACGAGCGGCTTTGTGGAGGCCGTTACCGCTGCCAAAAACAGCGATGCGGTAGTCGTGGTGCTGGGTACCACCAGCGTAGTATTCTCGGGCATCGGCTGGAACGGTCATACGCCCGAAAGCGAGCCCAAAGATCCGTTTACCTGTGGCGAAGGTTATGATGTAACCGATATTAATCCTGATGGTGTTCAACGCCAGTTATTGCAGGCCATTTATAAAACCGGTAAGCCCGTGATACTGGTGCTGGTACACGGTCGTCCATGGAGCATCAGTTGGGAAAAAGAGCATATCCCGGCCATACTCGAAGCCTGGTATCCCGGCGAAAAGGGTGGCGCGGCGGTTGCCAATATCCTGTTTGGCAAGGTGAACCCATCGGGCAGGTTAAACGTATCCATGCCGCAATCCACAGGGCATATACCGGTATTTTATAATCATGTGAGTTCGGGCAGGGGATTTTATCATAATCCCGGCTCGCCGGATAAGCCGGGGCAGGACTATGTTTTTTCATCCAGCGATCCGCTCTTTCCTTTTGGTTTTGGCTTGAGTTATACCTCTTTTAAGTATAGTAATATGCAGGTATCGGCAACCTCGTTTGGCAAAGCCGGACAAGTGCAGGTTTCTGTCGATGTAACCAACAGTGGGAGTATGACAGGTAAAGAAGTGGTGCAAATGTACCTGGGCAACAAAGTTAATTCGGTAACCACACCGGTAATGGCGCTGAAAGGTTTTGATAAGATAGCCCTGAAACCCGGCGAAACCAAAACGGTAAAATTTACCATAACACCCGAAGACATTGCCATATGGAACATGGATATGAAACAGGTGACCGAACCCGGCAAATTTGATGTGATGATTGCCCGCTCGGCAACGGATGTAGTGTTCAGCAAAACATTGGAATATAAAGAATAAGCCATGCGGAAAAGCCTGTTAATAGGAATGCTTTTTTTATGCGGATGCTTTGGCACTTATGCGCAGAGTTACAGCAAATACGTCGATCCTTTTATCGGCACTTCTGCTACGGGGCATACCTTTCCAGGTGCCACGGTACCCTTTGGTATGGTTCAGCTCAGTCCGGAAACGGGTAATTTTGGCTGGCATTATTCGTCGGGTTACCGTTATGAGGATAGCACTATAACAGGCTTTGCACATACCCATTTAAGCGGCACAGGCGGTGTCGACCTGGGCGATGTGCTGTTTTTTCCTTTCCAGGCTAAAGATCCGCGGCAATTTGTGAGCAGGTTTTCGCATCGTAAGGAAAAAGCCTCACCGGGTTATTACGAAGTGGTATTGGACGATCATGATATTAAAGTACAGCTTACCGCTTCCGCGCATACCGGTCTGCACCGCTATACCTTTAACAAAGCCGGGCAATCACATTTGCTTATTGATATGCAAAGCGGACTGGTAGAGAATGCAAACGAATTGAAAGAACACGTATCCGAAGGCAGCATCTCTATCGATTCAAAAACTTCTGTTAGTGGCTTTGCTTTTTCCAGTCAATGGGTTGAGAAAAAGGTTTACTTCACCGCGCGGTTCAGCAAGGCTTTTACCGGCTCTCACTTTATCGACGAGGATCATCGCCGCCTGATAGTCGATTTTGATACCAAACCCGGCGAAACCATCGAAGCCAAAGTAGCCATATCTGGCGTAAGTATTGATGGCGCCCGCAAAAACCTGGCTGCCGAAACCGCTACCAAAACATTTGACCAGGTTAAAGCGGATGCTGCCAAAATATGGGAAAATTATTTCGGCAGGATGAAGGCCGAAGGAACTACCGCGCAAAAGACAGCCTTTTATACCAGCATTTACCACGCCCTGATCCAACCTGACAATATTGCCGATGTGGATGGTCAATACCGTGGCGCCGACGGTGAAGTTCATCAATCTGCAGACAAGGTGTATTACTCCACCCTGTCGTTATGGGATACCTATCGCGCAGCACAGCCATTTTATACGCTGATCTGTCCGGATAAGGATGGACAGATCATTGAAGCCATGCTGCAGCATTTTAACACCGCCAAACTGCTGCCCGTATGGACTTTATGGGGTAAGGAGAGCTACGCCATGATCGGTAACCACGCGGTGCCTGCCATAGTGGATGCAGCGTTAAAAGGCATCAAAGGTTTTGACCGGCAACAGGCATTTGCCGCTGTTAAAGCCTCGCTCACCAATAATAAAAACCCTAAATACAACTGGGGTACCTATATGCACTATGGATACTTACCGTCCGACTCGGTAAAACGCGAGGCTGTTTCCCGCACGCTGGAAGCTGCTTATGATGATTGGTGTGCCGCGCAACTCGCCAAATCCCTGCATAAAACAGCCGACTATAACTATTTCAGCAAGCGGTCCAAATACTATGTAAACCTGTTCGACAGATCAACCAACCTAATGCGGGGGCGTTTAGCCAATGGCGATTGGGTACGTCCCTTTGCCAACCTGGATAGCGGGCAGCTGGCCATTGGCGGCGATTATACCGAAGGCAACGCCTGGCAATATGTATGGTCGGTGCAACAGGATATTCCCGGTTTGATCAAACTTATGGGCGGGAAGAAGCCTTTTGCCGCCAAACTCGATTCCTTATTTAGCATGAGCTCTAAAGTGTTTGGCAAAGGTTCTACACTGGATGTTACCGGGTTGATAGGCCAGTATGCACACGGCAACGAACCCAATCATCATGTGGCTTATTTGTATACACTTGCCGGTCAACCCTACAAAACCCAGCGCCTGGTACGCCAAATAGCCGATCAGTTTTATCAGAACAAGCCGGATGGTCTGTCAGGCAATGACGACTGCGGACAAATGTCGGCCTGGTATATTTTTACAGCCATGGGTTTTTATCCCGTTAATCCAGCCGATGGTCGGTACGTTTTTGGCGCGCCGCAACTAAGCAGGGTAAGCATTGCCATAACCAGTGGTAAAAGCTTTGTGATGGAAGCCAAAGGTTTATCGGCGACTAACAAATATGTGCAAAGTATCAGCCTGAATGGTAAGCCTTATCTGAAAAATTATATTAGTCACGCAGATATTTTAAAAAGTGGGAGCTTGGTTTTTGTGATGGGTGATAGGCCGAAGATGTGATTGTCTTTGTGGAAACCTTCGTTGTTCGAAGTCTCTGACTTCGGACGATTATGTCTGTAGTTTAAAACTACAGACAGCAGGCCGGTTCAATGTTTTTCTGTAGTCTGAAGACTACAAGCATAATGGTTCGAAGTCAGAGACTTCGAACAGCGCAAGTATCTTTTGTAGAGACGCATATTTGCGTCTCCCGCCGGACAATCACCTATGGCACCGTGTTTTAATTGCATAGAGGGAGACGCAAATATGCGTCTCTACAGACATGGATTAACCCAGCCGATCCACTTTATACCGATACCCCAAAACCTCCTCCATATTTACACTCCTCACCGTTTTCCATTCCTTCAATTCATCAAGAAATTCCGGGCCTTCCAACCCCGATCTGATGCTTGCCACCGTATAAAATGCCGAACGGCTTGGATGATCAGGAGAGCAGCCATTAAACAAATAACCAAATGCCTGCCGGGCAAGGATAGCCATGCTTAAACCAATACAATCATCCAAATGAATAAGGTTAACCGGGGCGTTGCCGTTGGCGATGTCCTTTTTGCCGGCAAAGAATCTGCCCGGATCACGACCCGGACCGATCAGCCCCGCGAAGCGGATAATCGTAGTTTTGAAGGTGCTTTCCGCTCTGAACAGGTCTTCTGCTTCCAATAGTATCCGTCCTGCCTCGGTATTAGGTTGCGGATCACTTAATTCATCAACCTCCGCGTTTATATCGGCATAAACACCTGTGGAACTGATAAAGACCACATTTTTTACATCATGTTTTTTGATGGCTTTGATGATACCTTGTATTTTATAAATAAACTCAGGTCCTTCACCGCCCCGGCTTTTGGGCGGGATACAGATAAAAAGCACATCGCAGGTAAAAAACGTATCGTCATACTGTTCATCGCCCGGCAAAAAACTTACCAGGTAGGGCTCAATACCATCGTCAGCCAGTGCTTCCAGTTTTTGTGGTGATGTGGTGGAGCCTTTTACCGTATGACCGGCAGTGATCAGGGCTTTTGCCAGTGCCTGGCCATACCAGCCGCAACCTAAAATACTGATGTTCATTTTCTGTGGCATTACCTGTTTTTAAGCTTATTTTAATGAATTGGCGCAAAGGTAATTAAATATTTAAGGCAGATAAATGCGCAGAATGTGCATTTATCTGCTAAACTTTTTGCCTGCTATAATCGTTGTTGTTGTATGAAAAAGGAGATTTTAGCAACATCTGTCGTTTTAGGATTGACCGCCCTGGCCCTGCAAGCCAGGTGTAAACCCTTAGAAACTGTTAAATACGTAGAATTAAAAAAATATTTAGGTACCTGGTTTGAGATAGCTGCCTTTCCGCAAATTTTTGAAAAGGGTTGCAGCTGCACATCGGCAACTTACGGGTTAGCCGAGGACGGCTCGCTGATCGTCAAGAACCGCTGTATTAAAGACGGCAGCTTAAAAGTAAAGGAAGGTCGTGCTTTTGTAACCGATCATACCAACGCGAAACTCGATGTTGAATTCTTTTGGCCGTTCAAGGGTAAGTATTGGATCATCGATCTGGCTAAAGATTACAGCTATTCGGTAGTTGGTCATCCAGACCGTAATCATTTATGGATCCTGAGCCGCCGCCCTACGCTCGACGAGCAAACTTATAATGAGCTGGTAGTACGCGCCGCTGATAAAGGTTTTGATGTACGCAAACTGGTAAAAACAGAGCAGATAGCTGATGTATCGGGGATATAAATACAGAGCGAAGAATCAAGTTTATTAGGATAAAGAATATGTCTTCCCCGCTGGCTGTGTCCTCACAGCCAGCTTACAATCGACAACATAAAAAAACCGCCTGTGAGGACACAGACGGCGGAATAGTATATTTGTAGAGACGCATCACATGCGTCTTTTTTATGAGCGAATAATATTAAAACCGGTAACCCAAAGTTAAAAAGGCGTTATCGTTTGTCTTTTTGAAATTAGCTGTCGGGTTGCCGTTGTTGATCAGGTAAGGCGAGAACGATTCGGAGCCGGTAACATGCGCATAGGTAGCATCTACATAATACTGACCAAATCTTAAACCAATACCACCGCTAACGGTTTTGATATCGCTGCTTACATCGGTAGCGCCGGTATTATTTTTAAACGGACTGCCTTGCTGGCTGTATCCGCCGCGTAAGTAAAATACATTGGTTACGCGTGCTTCGGCACCCACATGTAGGTTGATAGCCGATTTGTAATTGGCTTTAATGGCATCGATATCGCTGGAATTATCATAACTATCATTACTACTGATGTGGGTGGTTGAATAGTCGATATATTCCACATCGCCCGATATAAAACCGTATTTACCAATAAATACCGCCGCGCCACCAGCCAGTTTAAGCGGTGTGCGCATGTTGTAGTTGAGCGCGTAATCGCCGGATGAGTTAGGTTGGTTGGCTTTTCCATTAATAGAGGTAGCCAATCCTTCAGCATACACATCGCTGATGCTATAAAATGTAGGAGAGGTAAACGTAAAGCCTAAACGAACGGCTTCAACCGGTTTGTAAATAACACCCAATTTTACATTTGCGCCAGAGCCTCTGGTCGATTGATTTTGCGCATAGTTGGAATTAAAAGGAGTACGAGTGCCCGTTGTGCCACCGTTGGCTGTTATAGAAGCAGTGCCATCTTCGATAAACTGGCGGGAGTAATCATACCGGATGTCGGTTATGGCAACACCCAAACCCAGGTACAGCTTATTGCTATAGTTGGCTCCAAAGGCAAGATCAAACTCCGACTGGCCACCAGTGCGGGTGATCACTCCTGTTTGATTTACCGGGACGTATACTGTACTTGCAAAATCAGGTTTTTGAGCGGTACCAAAATTATCAATCAGGTTATCTTTATAAGCCCATTGTGCAAGGGCATCGTCCGGGCGGTTATTAGCTGTTCCGGCATAATAATCAGATATGGAGTTGGATGCGTTTTTACCATTGTAAACTATATTCTCATAAAAATTATTGGTGCGACTATAGCCTGCGCCATAATTGATGCTGAGCCATCCCTTGGTTTTATCGCTTCCTTTAGGGCTGTTAAGGCGCTGATAATACACAATGGAGGCATTGCTCAAATTAGCGCTGTTTTTGCTGTCGTTGCCGGTTTGCCCAAAATAGCTTGATTTTACTTTCGATCCATTGAATTCCGGTGTTATGCTGAATTCTGAATGGGTGAAAAAGCCCAAACCCGCTGGGTTGCCGCTGAGAGAGCTCAGATCGCCGCCTATAGCCGTACCCGCATTGCCAATTGCCTTGATACGCGATGTAGAGCCGTTTTGAAAGGTCGAAAAGCGGACTACATCCTGTGAGTACTGCGCAAAACTATTTTTGGTAATAGCTACTATAGCGATTACACTAAGTAAGTATTTTATCTTCATGGAATTTCGGGGATGATAAAGTTTATGGTCTTGATGGTCTGCCGCCTCCGCCACCACCGCCGCCGCCCGAACTTCTGGAGCCACCGCCCGACGAATTATTGGAAGGTGCTGAAGATGTACGGTCAACCTGGGGCTGTTGATATTGTGGTCGTTGTTGTGTAACCGGTCGTGAGTTATCCGCATTGGTTTGTTGTGAACCCGGGCGCGACGGACGGCCATCTGTACGGGCCGGTCGCGAATAATTGTTGTTGGTGCCCCGGCCACCTGGTATATAGCCTATACCGCCACCGGCAGGTACACGTGAACCATAGCCTGGTCTGCCACCGGTGCTCTGGCTGCCGCCACCGCCGCCAAACGGAATGCCCGGTCCCCGGTTTGGACGAGGCCTGCCAGAGGTAAAGTAATTGCTGCCCCAATATCTGCCCGGATAACCGCCGCCATAGTAGCCGCCACCCCAATAGCCGCCACCATATCCGTTCCAGCCATATCCTAAGCCCCATCCGCCGTAGCCATAACCCAATCCCCAGCCGCCATACCCGTAGCCGTAAGGAGAGTAGCCATAGCCCCAGGGGCCATAATTAAAGCCTAAGCTAAAGCCGTTGTTGTAATAAGGGTCGCTGTAGCCATAATACAAATTGTCATAAAAGCTAAAAGGCGAGAAATAATTGAAACGGTTGATGCGCGATGTATAATCATCATAGTAAAAATAATCATCGTCATCATCAACATAAGTCTGACCTTGTGCAGCGTTGGGGTTATAATTGTCGGCCGCGGCGTAAGTAGGCTCGTCGCCGGCCGTTGCTTTTGAAAAGTAAACGTCATCGCTGGTATCTGTATTGGCAAGCTTGGTTGTGGAGCAGGAACTCAACGCCATGGCGCCGATCAGAAAAATTCCTGTAGCAATGTTCCGTTTCATATGCAGGTATGTGAAAAGTTCGAGTTCAAATAACTTTTTAATTTATAAATTTGGCGCAATATACAATATTCGCACAAGTCAAATTATATATTCCAATCAATATGAGTAAAGGTGTTATTAGTAAAGACGAAGATTATTCGCAATGGTTTAATGACCTGGTAATAAAATCCGACATGGCCGAATATTCGCCGGTTAGAGGTTGCATGATCATTAAGCCGTACGGATATTCGATATGGGAAAAAATACAAGCCGTACTGGATCAGATGTTTAAAGATACCGGGCATAGTAATGCCTATTTCCCGCTGCTGATACCCAAATCTTTCTTTAGCAAAGAGGCCAGCCACGTGGATGGTTTTGCTAAGGAATGTGCTGTGGTTACTCATTATCGCCTTAAAAACGATGGCGATGGCAATATCATAGTTGATGAAGAAGCCAAACTGGAAGAAGAACTCATTATCCGCCCCACATCTGAAACCATTATCTGGAACACGTATAAGGGCTGGATCCAATCATACCGCGACCTGCCTATCCTGGTAAACCAATGGGCCAACGTAATGCGCTGGGAAATGCGCACCCGCTTGTTTCTGCGTACCAGCGAGTTTTTATGGCAGGAAGGCCATACTGCCCACGCTACATCTGAAGAGGCCGTTGCTGAAACCGAGCAAATGCTGAATGTCTACGCCGATTTTGCCGAAAACTGGATGGCGCTGCCGGTGGTAAAAGGCCGTAAAACAGCCAACGAACGTTTCGCGGGCGCTTTAGATACCTATTGTATTGAGGCCCTGATGCAGGATGGTAAAGCCCTGCAAGCAGGTACCTCGCACTTCCTGGGGCAAAACTTTGCTAAGGCTTTCGATGTGAAATTCACGAATAAAGAGAACGTACAGGATTTTGTTTGGGCAACCTCATGGGGGGTGTCAACCCGTTTGATCGGCGCGCTGATCATGGCTCATAGTGATGACGCCGGACTTGTATTGCCGCCAAAATTGGCCCCTATACAAGTGGTAATTGTGCCTATTTACAAGCACGATGAAGAGCTGGACAATATTGCCGCTTACGTAGCAGGCTTAACCAAGGAGTTGAAAGCAAAAGGGATCTCTGTAAAATTTGATAAACGCGATACCCACCGCCCTGGAGCTAAGTTTGCCGAGTACGAGCTGAAAGGCGTGCCATTGCGCGTAGCCATCGGTAGTCGTGATATGACAAACGGAACTGTTGAGTTGGCCCGCAGGGATACTAAAACCAAGGAAACCACTACGCAGGAAGGTTTGGCGCAGAAAATAGAAAGCCTGCTGGAAGAGATCCAAAATAACATTTACAAAAAAGCCTTCGATTTCCGTGCTGAAAACACTACAGAGGTGGACACCTGGGACGAGTTTAAACGCATGCTGGATGAAGAGCCAGGTTTCCTGAGCGCCCACTGGGATGGCACACCGGAAACCGAACAAAAGATAAAAGAGGAAACTAAAGCGACAATCCGTTGTATACCTTTGGATAACAAACAGGAAGAAGGCAAATGTATCCTTACCGGCAAACCGTCGACACAGCGGGTGCTGTTTGCAAGGGCATATTAGAGCCAGCCTATAGTTCATGGTTAATAGTTCATAGCCAAAACTATTAAACTATGAACTATGATCCATTAACTATGAACTACCAATTATGAAATTCGCAACAAAAGCTATACACGCAGGGCAGGAGCCCGATCCAACAACCGGCGCTATCATGACGCCGATATATCAGACATCAACCTACTGGCAAAAATCGCCTGGTGATAATAAGGGCTACGAGTATTCGCGCGGTACCAACCCAACCCGCAAGGCGCTGGAAGATTGTCTGGCTGCTTTGGAGAATGCCAAATTCGGACTGGCATTTTCAAGCGGCATGGGCGCTACCGATGCGGTAATGAAACTGCTGGCTCCCGGCGATGAAGTGATCACCGGTAATGACTTATACGGCGGCTCATACCGTATCTTTACCAAGATATACGCCAACTACGGCATCAAGTTTCATTTCCTTGATCTGTCGAACCCAGAGATCATCCGCGAGTATACTAACGATAAAACCAAGCTCATCTGGATAGAAACGCCTACCAACCCCACCATGCAAATTGTGGATATAGAGGCGATAGGCAAAATAGCCAAAGAGAAAAGTCTGCTTTTTGTGGTAGATAATACCTTTGCTTCGCCATACCTGCAAAACCCTATTGATCTGGGTGCCGATGTGGTGATGCACTCGGTAACCAAATACATCGGCGGTCACTCAGACGTAGTGATGGGCGCCCTGATGTTGAATGATGAGGACTTGTACAAAAGACTGTGGTTCATTTATAACGCCTGCGGCGCTACACCGGGCCCGATGGACAGCTTCCTGGTGCTGCGCGGTATCAAAACCCTGCACCTGCGCATGAAAGCCCATTGTGAGAATGGCAGGCAGATAGCAGAGTTCCTGAAAACGCATCCAAAGGTAGAGAAGATCTACTGGCCGGGCTTTACCGATCATCCCAATCACGAAATCGCTAAAAAGCAAATGCTTGATTTTGGTGGTATGATCAGTATCGTGTTAAAAGGTGCCGATTTGCAGGAGACATTCCGCATTGCGTCATCATTCAAAATATTTTCACTGGCCGAGTCGTTAGGCGGTGTAGAATCGCTGATCAATCACCCCGTAAGCATGACCCACGGATCGATCCCCAAAGCCGAGCGCGAAAAAGCCGGCGTGGTTGACAACCTGTTACGCCTGAGCGTAGGGGTAGAAGATATTGAGGACTTGCTGGAGGATCTGAAACAAGCACTTTCTTAGTAGCAAGTAGTTAGTATCAAGTATCAAGATTTTTGAACACACCATCGGAGATTCTGTACTTGATACTTGATACTCGCTACTTGATACTAAATTATGATCGAAAACGTAAAAGCCTTCCTCGATGCCAAAGTAGCCCAATACAACCAGCCTGGTTTTATTGAGAATGACCCCATATCTATTCCGCATATGTTCAGCCGTAAGCAGGATATCGAGATCATGGGTTTTTGGGCGGCTACTTTATCCTGGGGACAACGCGTTACCATCATCAAAAAATGTAAAGAGCTCATCACGCTTATGGATGGCGCGCCCTATGATTTTATCATCAATCATGAGGAAGTCGACCTTAAAAAGCTGCTCAGTTTTAAGCATCGCACTTTTAACGATATTGATACCCTGTATTTCATCGCCTTTTTCAGATATCACTATGAAAGATTTGAATCATTAGAGGACGCGTTTTTGCCTGCAATTATAAAAGAGTTTGTCATCCTGAGCGATAGCGAAGGATCTAATCGCCGACAGATTCTTCGCTCCGCTCAGAATGACAAAAGGGTTGATGCCGAAACAGCGCTGAACCATTTCCGTTCATACTTCTTTTCCCTGCCCGATTTTCCGCACCGTACCAAAAAACATGTATCATCGCCATCGCAAAAGTCTACCTGCAAGCGCTTGAATATGTTTTTACGCTGGATGGTGCGCCAGGACAATTGCGGGGTTGATTTTGGTATCTGGAACCGCATAAAACCTACTGATCTCATCTGTCCGCTTGACCTGCATGTGGATAGGGTGGCGCGTAAGCTGCTGCTCATCACCCGCAAACAAACCGACTGGCAAACCGCCGAAGAACTCACCGCCCGCCTGCGCGAATTTGATCCCACAGATCCCGTGAAATACGATTTCGCCCTCTTTGGATTAGGGATCGAAGAGCGTTGGGGTGTGCAGTTTTAGCCGATCTTTTACATCATTTTCAGGCATCTCGAATTAACTTCCGCTCGTCATTACGAGCGTAGCGTGGCAATCCCTAACTGTACAGAGCCGCTCTGCTAATCGGGGGATTGCCACGTCGTTCCTCCTCGCAATGACGCGTAGAGAAAAGAATTTCCTCTTTCCGCCGAAGGCGAAGAGAGGGAGGGCCAGCATAGCGCAAAGGTCAGCTGACTCTATTTTACAGGAAATACCCCTATTTCAATCACCCTATCAAAATGATAAAATCTATCAAAATGATAGGTTTTAAATCGCCATGAAAATCATAGGTGTTTAGTTATATAACTGTTTTATAATATCTTATATAAATAGGATGCCCAACGGCATACATTTTGGCTATGGCGAATCATCAATCAAATTAATGTATGATGGTACTGTTTTCTGTAGCTGCCGGCCAAAAAATAAAACAAATGGCAAAAATCTCCCGGGCAGCCTTTTTTCCATCATACCAACCCCTATTTTTTTATTTCATTAAATGAATTCGCACGTTAAGCAACTCTCTTTCGCGGGTCTTATAGTTACCCTTGGTATTATTTTTGGCGATATCGGTACCTCGCCCCTGTATGTTTTCCAAACCTTACTGGTAGAGGGCGGCAAGGTAGACATGGCGCTGGTATTAGGCTCTATATCCTGCATCTTCTGGACACTCACCCTGCAAACCACTTTTAAATATATCGTGATCACCCTGCAGGCCGATAATAAAGGCGAAGGTGGTATATTTTCCCTGTATGCCCTGGTAAGGCGCTATGGCAAATGGCTGGCTATCCCGGCTATTGTAGGCGCAGGTACTTTGCTGGCCGATGGTATTATTACCCCACCCATATCCGTAACATCGGCTATAGAAGGCCTTAACCTGGTACCCGCGTTTTCCAGCGTTATTGTGCCGGGCAATAATCTTATCCTCATCATCGTGATCAGTATCATCATTCTGCTGTTCTTTTTTCAGCAGTTTGGTACCAAGGTGGTGGGTTCGGCGTTTGGGCCTATCATGCTGCTGTGGTTTGTAATGCTGGGCATTTTGGGTACCATGCAGGTAGTGCATCATCCATCCATATTTAAAGCTTTAAACCCATATTACGGCGCACGCTTACTGATGGATCACCCTAAAGGTTTCTGGCTGTTGGGCGCTGTATTTTTGTGTACCACGGGTGCCGAAGCGCTATACTCAGACCTGGGTCATTGCGGGCGCAAAAACATACAGGTAAGCTGGATTTTTGTAAAAACTACCCTGGTTTTAAACTACCTGGGGCAGGGTGCCTGGGTTTTGGCACAAGCACCGAGTAAAGATTTTACCGGCGTTAACCCATTCTTCGAGATCGTGCCGCACCAATTTTTGATTCCCAGCGTAGCATTGGCCACTATGGCAACCATTATTGCCAGCCAGGCTTTGATCAGCGGATCATTTACCTTGATCAGCGAAGCGGTGAGCATGAATTTCTGGCCGCGCATCACCATTAAATATCCATCCAACATACGCGGACAGATCTATATCCCCAGCATCAACTGGATCCTTTGCGTTGGTTGTATCCTGGTATCGCTTTACTTTAAAACATCTGCCGCTATGACAGCCGCTTATGGTTTTAGTATCACCATAGCTATGCTCAGTACCACCATTTTAATGTACTACTTTATGCGCTACGTAAAGCACTGGCCGGTATGGATGGTTACTGTGATCCTGTGCGTGTTTTTAACGGTGGAGTTTTCGTTTTTTGTAGCCAACGCGGTGAAAATTATACACAGGTTGTTTTTTGTAGGCTTTGAAATTGGTTTGATATTTACCATGTACGTTTGGTTTAAGGCCCGCAAGATCAATAACCGCTTCCTCAACTTTATTGATATCAAGGAAAGATTACCACTGCTTAACGCCCTGAGTGCCGATACTACGGTAAACAAATATGCCACACACCTTATCTATTTAACCAAGGCCAACAACGGCAAACAGATAGAAGAAAAGATCATGTACTCCATCATGAGCCGCCGCCCTAAACGTGCCGATACCTATTGGTTTGTGCACATTGAACGTACCGACGAACCCTATACCATGGAGTACAGCGTTGACCAGATAGAACCCGGCAAAGTGATCCGCATTGAGTTCCGCTTAGGTTTCCGGATACAGCCAAGGGTAAATGTATTATTCAGGAATGTAGTAGAGGATATGGTGAAACGCAAGGAAATTGATATCACCAGTCAGTACGAATCACTGAACAAATACAAGATAGCCGCCGATTTCAGGTTTGTGATCATGGAGAAATTCCTGTCGTACAATAACCTGTTCAGTACGTCGGAAGCGTTTATCCTCAATAGTTATTTCGCTATCAAAAAACTGGCCCAGTCAGAAGCCAAAGCTTTCGGTTTGGATACCAGCGAAACCCGGATAGAAAAAATACCGCTGGTAGTAAAACCTGTAAGTAACGTTCACCTTAAAAGGGTAGAGGCGGTTAGTTATAGCAATGGTGTTTTGGAAGTGAACTGATAGTAACTGTAAGTTAATAATGATAGGCCTTATCCTGTTTTCAGTACAGGGTAAGGCCTATTTTTAGTTGGCGCTGTTCGAAGTCTCTGACTTCGAACTAATATGCCTGTAGTTTTATAACTACAGATAGTTTGTTTAGTAACTCCGTGTAGTCTAAAGACTACGACCATAGTCGTCCGAAGTCAGAGACTTCGGACAGCGACGTTTTGGGTTAATAGGATTTAGATATCGGCGTTTATCAATTTTATTCTTTACATTGCTATAATGTATTTTCTAAAGAACCTAACCAATCACAGTAAATGAAAGAAGAAATACTTGAGAATTTTAGAAATAATAAAAAAACCTTTAACGCTTTCAAAGATCGATTGATTTATTTAGTAAGAGACTTAATAGAAAAAGAAAATATTATTCCTCATCAGATTATAGGCAGAACAAAGGATATTAGTAGCTTATCAAAAAAAATTGATAAAAAGGGAGATAAATACAACCATTTAAGTGATATCACAGATGTAATAGGGTTGCGAGTGATAACATACTTAGAAAGTGATGTTGATCCCATAGCTCAGA
Source organism: Mucilaginibacter sp. RCC_168 (assembly GCF_041355315.1). Classification (NCBI taxonomy): domain Bacteria; kingdom Pseudomonadati; phylum Bacteroidota; class Sphingobacteriia; order Sphingobacteriales; family Sphingobacteriaceae; genus Mucilaginibacter; species Mucilaginibacter sp. RCC_168. The sequence continues at coordinate 6,663 of NZ_JBFUPN010000028.1, read as the reverse complement.
TTATTGAAAAAGAATTTGAAAAAGATGAGGAGAATTCAATAGATAAGAGAATCTTAAAGAATGATCAATTTGGATATAGATCATTACATGTTGTTGTTTCACTTAATGATAAAAGAATTAAGCTTCCAGAATATTCTAAATATAAATCCATAAAGTGCGAGATTCAAATAAGATCTATTCTGCAACATGCTTGGGCGGAAATTGAACACGATTTAGGATACAAAGGTATAGATGTCCCGGATAATTATAAACGTTCGTTTAATAGAGTAGCTGCTCTTCTTGAAACAGCGGATTTGGAATTTGTGAAACTTAAATCCCAATTAACCAATTATGAAAAGGATGTTCCTGAATTAATAGAAAATAAACCGGAAGAAGTAGATATAAACAAGGCATCTATAAGTTCTTTTATTCAAAAAAGTTTAATTATTGCGGAAATAAAGAAAACCATTACTGAAGCTACAGGACATGGACTCCGGTTAGCTTCTAATTATAATCTGGTAATTGCCATATTAAAGTATTTTGACATAGGTACAATCAAAGCTCTTAAGACAATTCTTGAAGAGAATAAGATACAATATTTTGAATTTTTAAAACACTACATTGATGTAAGAGATTTTAAAAGAGTTCTCAGTGAAAATGTGGTGTTAACTTATTTTGGTAATTATTTAGCTTTAAGCAAAAATGATCCAGGAGAGCTAGAACGGTACCTTCAAAGTTTTGGCCCCGATAAAGTTGATGAATTAACACAAGATCTTTTAAAAGCCTATCGTGAGTCAAAGGGTTATTAAATCAATCTGTACTCGTTGCAAACGAACTCAAGTAAAATTGACTAATTAATCTACCCTCTGCTAGCGCACGCGTGCCGCGTGTGACCTTGTAATACATACCAAAACGTTGTTTAGTTAAATATAGACACACGCGACACGCGCGCGCCAGTGAAAGTCGAAGGCGCGCATAGAGGCCTATCCGTCATGCCTCGACAGCGCTCAGCATGACACCCTATTTAGGCAAACAGTGAGAAATTTGGTGCTATTAAATCACTAATTCACTAAATCAATAATTCACTAATTAAAAACTACGCTTCTTCCTTAAAGTAAACTTTATAGTAGTTCATAGCTCTGCCATCGTCAAAGCCTTTTTCAATGAGCTCTTTGTCGCCGTGAATGTAGATGTGGAAGTTTTTATCCAGCTTGAGTACGCTTTTATAAACACGGGCCTGCTTTTTTACGGCATTATCTGATATTACAAAGTTATCGGCAATGGGGCTGTCGAACTCCTGCTCGTATTGGTTTTTAAAGTTCTTGAACGATTCGATGGCCTCCGGATTGCCGATTACCTCGTTGGAGAATTCATCCATATTAAATTCATCCTTTTCCTTAAAGTACTTCATGGAGCGGTTCAGCAGATCGATCTTGTCGGCCTTGCTCATTTCAAACTGGTCGTCGAGTTTTTCGGTAACAAAGTTTTTGTAAATACCCAGGGTATTATTGGTTTGGTTAAAGCTGTCGTTACGGATACGGAGTTGCAGAAAATCGTCTTTCCAGTACACTGCAGCATCTTGTCCGCCATTGGTTTTATCAACTACCACCACTTTGTAGCCGTTCTCTTTTTCGATATTAAAAATGAGTACGCCTTTGTCCAGCTTATTGATGTTGATAGCATCCTGCTCATAATCAACCTGGAAACCGCCCTTGTCCGGGTAAACTTTAAGATAAGTCTCCTTATTCTCCGATTTAAAAATACCGATAGCATCCAGTGGGTTGCCTTCAATTTGTACATCGTTAAAATAAACCACGTATAGCTCTCCGCCTTTAATATTGGGATGCGTGGTAGTTTTGTACAGGTGTTTGGCTATCTGCTCCGATGCTTCGTGAAATTTCTCTTTGTCCTCAAAAGCCTGTGTGGCAAAGTGATGGATCTCATTGAGCGCTAGGTTGCCGCTGCTGTGCATGAGGTGATATACCTCATTGGCTTTTTCAAAGGGCTTTAAAAAATACTGCATCAGCAGGTTGGGAATAATATCGTCCTTCAGTTCCAGGGGCTGGTTTGACAGGGCATACATCTCTTCCTGCGACTGGTTGCCGACATGATGAACGGAAATAGTATCGAGCGAGGCTTCAAAAAAAGTTACCATAATTGACGCGAAGGTAGGGCTTTTGTGGCGTAGTACATAGTTCATGGTTGATAGATCATAGTGAAAATTACAGGAGAGTTATTGACTATCGATCATGGTCAATGGTCTATTGACTTCTTTTCATTTGCCACTGTCCCGGCAATTTCGTATCTTTATATCAAGTGAACAGCCCGGCTCTCAAAACGAGAGAGCCGGGCTGTTTTGTTAAGGAAAAAAACAGGACAAAAAAACAGCTGTTTTTATTTAGTTATTTGATAGTGAAAAATTTAAATACTTTTTAAAGTTTTAAAAACGCATCAAAACCATGTTGAAATTTGTTAAAAAGTGTTAAAATGAGGGATTTTGAACAAATTTTGAACCGCTTTTACCCCGTTTTTGAGCAGAAAAGTGTTAAAATTTGAGGTTTAAAAAGTTTTAACGCCATCCAAAAGTAAAAGCTTGACTGGGGGGTGACCCCTGGCAGTCCGGTGCAATTTATTTGTGCTAAATTTGTGCTTTGGTCCATGATCACAATGACTATGAACCATCGACTATTGACCATGGACAATTCACAACTCACAACTCACCACTCGCAACAGGAAACCATAGTAGCCCTGGCCACACCAAACGGGATAGGGGCAATAGCGGTGATCCGCCTTTCGGGCCTGGATGCTATCCATATAGCCAACAGCGTATGGAAAGGCAAGGATTTGACCAAACAGGCCTCGCATACCATCCATTTCGGCCATATTATGGATGGCGACCTGATGCTGGACGAGGTGCTGGCATCGCTATTTGTAGCACCCAGATCTTATACCCGTGAAAACGTAGTGGAAATAAGCTGCCACGCTTCGGGCTATATCATTGAGAGTATCATTAAGCTGTTTATCAAAAAGGGTGCGAGAAGTGCCAAACCCGGCGAATTTACGCTGAGGGCGTTTCTAAACGGTCAATTGGATCTATCACAGGCTGAGGCTGTAGCCGATCTGATCGCCTCCAACTCCAAAGCTTCACAGCAAGTAGCCTTACAGCAATTGCGGGGTGGATTTAGTAACCAACTGCAAGGTCTGCGTGAACAACTGGTGAACTTTGCTTCACTCATTGAACTGGAACTTGACTTTGCCGAAGAGGATGTAGAATTTGCCAACCGCGATCAGCTTAAACAACTCATCGTGGATATTACCCGCATTATTGGGAGATTGATACAGTCGTTTGAACTGGGAAATGCCATAAAACAGGGGGTTAACACCGTGATAGCCGGCAGGCCCAACGCGGGTAAATCAACCCTGCTCAACGCCCTGCTGAATGAAGAAAGGGCTATTGTGAGCCATATCCCAGGTACAACCCGAGATACGATTGAAGAGGTATTGAATATACAGGGCATCAATTTCAGGCTGATAGACACCGCTGGCATACGCGAGGCTACGGATGCTATTGAGCAAATAGGGGTACAGCGTACCATGGAGAAGATCAGTCAAAGCGCGCTGCTCATCTATGTTTTTGATGCGGAACAGATAACGCTGGAAGAGCTAAAAAGCGATCTGGAGAGCTTGCAGAACCCCGGTATAGCTATGTTGCTGGTAGCCAATAAAATGGATCTGTTACAACAAGATAAAAAGCGGGAGAGCATCCATGAGTTTTTCCATACCTCCGGACTTCCGGATCTGCAGACCATCTTTATCTCGGCCAAAGAAAAACTGCATATAGACGACCTGAAAAATAAGATCTATGGCACCGCCATCAAGGATCAGCTCAGCGGTGATGAAACGCTGGTAACCAATATCCGCCACCTGGAAGCCCTGCAAAAAACAGAAGAAGCGCTGATCAGAGTATTAGGCGGTATTGACGGTAGCATCACCTCCGATTTCCTGTCGATGGATATTAAACAAGCTCTGCACTACCTCGGCGAAATAACCGGAGCCGTTACTACAGATGATCTGCTGGATAATATATTTAGTAAGTTCTGTATCGGCAAGTAGGCCTGCCAAAAATCCTAAAACTCTGTAAACTTACGACAAGTAAATTGCTCATTGTTAACAAATTATGTTAATTATTCTTGTCCAAATCCTTGGATAATTGCCCTTGTTTTTCCGACTTTTGTTACTCAGATGTTACTCAAAAATTTATTTTTTGATTTCATCGGAAATTTGGATGAATTAAGTCGCTTCGGGCACTTAATTACTCTTACATAACCTTAATCACCTTTAAGGGAGACCTGACCGGTTACTTCTTTACCAGAATTTAGCAAATTCTGATCAGAAATAACATCAGTGGTAATTAATTCGGTTAGCTCTCCTTCGATTGATAATCAGTAAGTTATCGAGGCGAAATTATCAGGTGGTTTGGATTTTTAAAACAAAAACAGGAAGTAGAAGAAATAATGTTATTAAAATGAGTTCCAATATCACCGTCAACAAAATATGTGAGCATTGCGGGAAGGTCTTTACGGCGAAAACAACGGTTACCCGGTTTTGCAGTTCCAAATGCAACAGCAGGAATTACAAGCAGAAAGTTCGCAATGAAAAGCTGGGCATTGCAAAACAAGAAGTCCGTAAGGTAATCAGTCATCAGTTGGAAGAACTGACCTCGCTTGAATTTCTAACTGTGAAAGCTGCCGCAAAACTATTAGGAGCCTCGGACAAAATAGTTTATACGATGATCAAATCGGGGCGGTTAAAATCCACCAATCTTTCTGTAAGAAAGACAGTGATAAATCGTGCCGATATTGACCGGCTGTTTGAATTGCCCGAAATGGCGGACGAAAGGAAACCTAACAGCTCAAATTTATCTGAATGTTGCCATATGGGGGATGCCCAAAAACTTTATAACATCTCTGAGAAAGCACTTTTCGATATCCTCAAAAGAAATGGCATCCCGAAATACCAGGTAGGTAAGTTTACCTATGTGCTCAAATCACATCTCGATCAAATCTTTAATCCGGGAGGTAGCCATGCCTAAAGTACATATCCGAAAGAAAGCAATTTCCAAGGGAAGGCATTCTGTTTATTTGGACTTTTCGCCGCCGCTGCGAAATCCAAAGACCGGAAAACCACAACGGTTTGAATTTTTGGAACTGTTCCTTTATGACAAACCGGCCAACATGTGGGAGCGGCAGCATAACATCGAAACAAAAGCTTTGGTCGAAAATATCCGGTCGACACGACAACTGGATATTCAAAACCGGAGGTTCGGCTTTATATCTGATCGCGACCGCAATTCCAGCTTTGTTGATTATTTCCGCGAATATACGGGAGCGAGGCAGGAAGCGGATTCCGACAACTACGCGATGGCCTTCCGCTATTTCCTGGAGTTTGCCGGGCACGATGTGATTTTTAGCGACCTCGACGAATTCTTTTGCGTTGACTACCGTAATTTCCTGTTAAGCGGGCCTGGAATTGGCCGTAAGGGCAGGCCGATCACTACCAACACCGCTGTCAGCTATTTTGCCAAATTCCGTTCTTCATTAAAACAGGCTTATAAACAAAGCTTGCTGACCACCGATCTGTACAGCCAGGTCAACGCGATCAGCCCTAAAGAAACCCACCGTGAACAACTTGAACTGGAAGAGTTTCAGCAGTTGGTGGATGCCCCTGCGAAATCCAGGCTGATCAAAAGGGCGGCTATCTTTTCAGGGTTAACCGGACTGCGATTTTCGGATGTGCAAACTTTGTACTGGTCAGAGGTGCGCGGCTCCGAAGGCAAATACCACCTGCAGTTTACGCAGGAAAAAACAGAGGGCGCAGAGATACTGCCGATCTCTGACCAGGCTGTCGAGATATTAGGTGAACGCGGTGAACCGGGTGACAGGGTGTTTGCGGGATTAGCTTACTCCAGTTTAAAGCCCTGTTTTACAGACTGGCTGAAAAATGCAGGGATTTCAAAGAACATTACTTTTCACAGCTTCCGGCATACCTATGCTACACTGCAAATAGAGTTAGGAACGGAACTGCTGACGGTTTCCAAATTGCTCGGGCACCGGAGTTTCAAAACAACACTGGTTTATACCAAAGTAAAAGACAAAAAGAAGATTGAGGCGGCCGGAAGAATCAAGCTGAATTTTAGCGGTATTTTCTGATGGCCGGTCTTAGCCGGTTGCGGTAAGGCAGTACTTCTGCATCCTGCCTGATCTCGATAAGTGTTTTTCTTTTTCCCAGCCTAATCCATTCTTTCAAATCGGTGCGGTTAAAGTATAATCGTTTGCCTGGTTTATTGTATGGAATTTCCTGCCGGCTGACTTTAGTGTATAATGCACCTACAGAAACTTTTAAAAAATCCGCTGCTTCTTCAATATTTAACAGTTCATTTTGGTCCGGCTCTTTGGGTTCTAGCCTGGCCAGTATAATCTCTATCTGCTCTACTTTTTCAAAAAGCTGGCGCACCACTTCGGGAAGTTCATTGAAGTTAAATGGTTCCATTGCGCAATGATCGGTTATTGTTATGGGATTCTTCCGCCATATAATCGGTAGTTGCGAGCAGGGCTGACGCATAAGAAAGGATAAAAATGCGTGGTGTTATCAACAAAATGTTAATAAAGAAGGAGTAAGTTTAGG